>CALLLY010000044.1 GCA_938008205.1 uncultured Granulosicoccaceae bacterium | reverse complement strand
CATCGCGACGTATTCGTCAACGTAACGAACACCCTTGCCCTTGTACGGCTCTGGTGGCCGATAAGCGCGAATATCAGCTGCAACCTGACCAACTGCCTGCTTGTCGATACCGCTGACAACAATTTCAGTCTGAGAAGGCGTTTGCACCGTTACACCAGCAGGTACATCGTGTACGACCGGGTGTGAAAAACCGAGTGTCAGGTTAAGTTTGTCGCCTTGAGCCTGAGCACGATAACCAACGCCACGCAGTTCAAGTTTCTTCTCAAAACCGGTATTAACGCCGGTCACCACATTGTTGAGCAAAGATCGCATGGTGCCTGCCATCGCCACAGACTTTTTTTCGCTGTCCCTGGCCGCAACCCGCAAGGTGTTGTCTTCAAAGACCACATCGACCAGGCCATGCACCTCCATCTCGAGGTTCCCTTTCGGGCCCTTCGCCGACACCTTCTGGCCGTTCACATCGACGGTTACTCCGCCTGGAACTTCTACCGGACTGTTTGCAACTCTTGACATATTCTTAACCTGATCCCAACTAGGACACGTAGCAAAGGACTTCACCGCCCTCGCCAGCCTGCCTTGCTTTGCTATCGGGCATAACGCCCTTAGAAGTTGAAATTATCGCAACGCCAAGACCACCTAATACCTGAGGCAGTTCGTTCTTGCCTTTGTAGATACGCAGGCCCGGACGACTGACACGCTGAATCTTGTTGATAACAGGCGCGTTGTCGTAGTACTTGAGGGTGACGTTTAACTGAGGCTTGCCATCGAGGTCTTCTATCTCACAACCGGAGATGTAACCCTCGTCTTTCAAGACCTCGGCGATTTTCATCTTGGCCTTTGAAGCCGGCATTGACACAGAAACTTTGCGCGCCTGCTGGCCGTTTCGAATGCGGGTTAACATGTCCGCAATTGGATCTGACATACTCATCGTGTTCTACCAACTCGCCTTAGACAAACCAGGGATATCCCCGCGCATAGCAGCTTCGCGAAGCTTATTACGTGCAAGCCCAAACTTTCTGTAATAGCCGTGTGGACGACCAGTTACTCGACAACGGTTACGACCACGAGTCTTGCTTGAGTCTCGCGGCAATTGTTGTAAGCGCCGTGATGCTTCCATTTTCTCATCGTAGTCTGCATCTTCAGACTTGAGGATTTCCCGAAGCTTTTCTCTTTTTGTCGCGTGCTGTACAACAAGCTTGGTCCGCTTGAGCTCACGCGCAATCATGGATTTTTTTGCCATTTTATTGCCTGAATGGAAAGTTGAAGCTCTTCAATAGAGCCCGTGCTTCGTCATCTGTTTTAGCAGAGGTAGTGAAAGTGATATCCAGACCGCGGATTGCATCTATGCGGTCATAATCAATCTCAGGAAAAATAATCTGTTCCTTCACACCCATGGAGTAGTTGCCACGCCCATCAAAAGACCGAGCGCTCAGGCCGCGAAAATCGCGTACCCGAGGAATTGCAATAGTAATAAGACGATCAAGAAATTCATACATGCGAGCGCGACGCAGTGTCACCTTCACACCGATTGGCATTCCATCGCGGATTTTGAAACCCGCAATTGACTTTCTCGCTATCGTGACAATTGGCTTCTGTCCGCTGATCTCGGTCAGGTTTTCAGTCGCCTTCTCAACGATCTTTTTATCGCCAACCGCTTCACCAATCCCCATGTTAAGGGTAATTTTCTGAAGCCTGGGTACTTCCATAGCACTCTTGTACCCGAACTCTGAAGTGAGTGACGGGACAATCGACTCTTTATATGTTTGTTCCAACCTGGTCATTACATTTCCCCGTCAGTTAGACGGTCTCACCATTAGATTTGAAGATGCGGACTTTTTTGCCATCATCAAGCGTCTTAAAGCCAACTCTGCCGCCCTTACCGGTAGCAGGATTGAAAACCATCAGGTTTGACAGTTCGATCGGCATTTCCTTATCGATAATACCGCCTGTTACGCCGGTGTTAGGGTTGCCTTTCTGATGCTTTTTGACGACATTAACGCCATCAACAACAGCTTTTTCACCCTGCACCTCGCGAACTGTGCCGCGTCTGCCTTTGTCTTTACCGGCAGTGACTACAACGTCATCGCCTTTGATTATCTTTTGCATGTATATGTCTCTGTCGTGCCGCTCGGAGTCTTGTGAAATGCGTTAAAGCACTTCCGGAGCGAGAGACACGATTTTCATAAACTTTTCGTTTCGCAGCTCGCGGGTGACCGGGCCAAAAATACGGGTACCGATCGGCTCCAGCTTCGCGTTTAAGATTACCGCAGCATTACCATCAAAACGGATGGAAGATCCATCAGCACGACGGATACCTTTACGAGTTCGGACAACAACTGCGTTGTATACCTCACCCTTTTTGACTTTACCCCGAGGGATGGCGTCCTTAATGCTTACTTTTATTACGTCACCAACCCGTGCGTAGCGACGACGAGAGCCGCCCAGCACTTTGATGCACTGAACGCTTTTCGCACCGCTGTTGTCGGCGGCATTCAAAACGGATTGCATCTGAATCATTGCTCTATACCCTTTGCTGCTACCAGGCCTACACGGCCTTGGTAATGATCTCGTCCAGTGTCCAGGACTTGCTTTTCGAAATAGGACGGCACGATTTAATGCGTACTACGTCGCCAATATTCGCTTCGTTGGTTTCATCATGAAACTTGTACTTTGTGGAGCGAGTGATGAACTTACCGTACATCGGATGTCGCACGCGACGCTCGATAACAACCGTCGCTGACTTTTCCATCTTGTCGCTTACCACGCGGCCGGTAAGAGTTCGTTGCAGCGCGCTTTTTTGCTCACTCATGATGCATCACCTGATTGCTCTTGCCTCTTTTGCGTAATCACAGTTTTTACACGGGCAATATTTCTTCTTGCCTGCTTGAACAGGTGTGGACGAATCATTTGACCACTGCCCATTGCCATACGCAGGTTAAATTGTTCTTTACGCAGAGACACGAGCTCTTTCTCAAGATCTGCGACATCTTTAGTTAGCAGGTCGGCAACTTTCATCACGCAACGGTCCTTACAACAAAACTGGTTTGAATTGGCAGTTTGGCAGCGGCACGTGAAAATGCTTCACGAGCAATCTCCTCCGAAACGCCTTCCATCTCGTACAACACCTTGCCAGGCTGAATCTTGGCTACCCAATACTCAACATTACCCTTACCTTTACCCATTCGTACTTCAATAGGTTTCTTGGTTACTGGTGTATCCGGGAAGATGCGAATCCAGATCTTACCGCCACGTTTGATGTGACGAGTCATTGCACGTCGCGCTGATTCAATCTGACGGGCGGTAATGCGACCACGACCAACGGCCTTCAAACCGTACTCGCCGAAGCTGACTTTATTACCCGACTGCGCAAGACCACGGTTGCGGCCCTTGTGCTGTTTTCTAAATTTGGTTCTTTTTGGCTGTAGCATGATGAAAACCTGTTAGGCCGAAGCAGCCTGCTTTGAGGTTTCGCCACCGCGTACCTCGTCAAAGTCAAATATCTCGCCTTTGCATATCCACACCTTGATTCCGATAACACCGTAAGTCGTGTGGGCTTCAGCAACACCGTAATCGATATCTGCACGAAGTGTATGCAGAGGTACCTGTCCGTCGTGGTACCACTCGCGCCGCGCGATCTCTGCACCGTTTAATCGACCAGAGACAGAAATTTTCACACCGTGCGCACCCAGGCGCATAGTGTTAGTCAGCACACGCTTCATTGCGCGCCTGAACATCACACGTCGTTCAAGCTGTTGAGCAACGCCTTCGGCGACCAACTGGGCATCAAGCTCAGGCTTACGAATTTCGGAAACATTCACCTTGACGTTGTTGATATTCATATTGAGCATCGGCGCGATGATACGGCGAAGTTTTTCCACATCCTCACCCTTCTTGCCAATAACAATACCGGGGCGTGCCGTGTGCACAGTGATAACCACAGTACGAGCAGGTCGATCAATCTGAATCCGACTCACTGATGCGTGTGCCAGCTTCTTCTTCAGAAACTGGCGTACCGCCATATCTTCATTCAGATAGTTTGCATAGTCCTGAGACCCTGCATACCAGGTTGAATTCCAGTCTGCAGAAATGCCGAGACGAATGCCAATTGGATGGACTTTCTGACCCATGATTAACTATCTCCCACTACAACGGTAATGTGGCTCGAACGCTTCAAAATTCGGTTAGCGCGGCCTTTTGCACGTGCCCTGATGCGTTTCATCGTAGGCCCTTCGTCAACCATGACTTCAGCAACCTTCAACTCATCAATATCAGCGCCATCGTTATGCTCGGCATTGGCCAGGGCTGAGTCCAGGACTGACTTCATCAGCACTGCAGCCTTCTTATTACTGAAAGACAGAATCTCTAATGCTTTCTCAACTTCCATCCCACGAATCTGATCGGCAACTAACCTGACCTTCTGCGCAGATATACTGGCGTGTTGCAATTTAGCTCGAGTTTTCATCTATCGCGCCTTCTTATCCGCCACGTGACCTTTATAGGTACGTGTGAGGGCAAACTCGCCAAGCTTGTGTCCAACCATGTTCTCACTGATGAGAACCGGAACATGCTGACGGCCGTTATGCACCGCGATAGTGAGAGATACCATCTCGGGACTGATCATCGAACGACGAGACCATGTCTTGATAGGCTTCTTGCTGTTGGCCGCAATTGCTTCATCCACCTTCTTAACAAGGTGATGATCAATGAAAGGACCTTTTTTGAGAGAACGTGCCACTGTGTTAACTCGCTATTTGTTCTTGCGACGACGAACAATAAGATTGTTCGTACGCTTGTTTGAACGGGTTTTATATCCCTTGGTAGGTACACCCCAAGGACTCACCGGGTGACGACCACCAGAAGTTCGGCCTTCACCACCGCCATGCGGGTGATCAACCGGGTTCATTGCCACACCGCGAACGGTTGGTCTGACACCACGCCATCTTTTTGCACCAGCTTTACCAAGCTTACGCAATGCGTGTTCGCCATTACTGACTTCACCAATAGTTGCCCGGCAGTCCAGCAATACCTTGCGCATCTCACCGGAACGCAATCGCAGCGTGGCATAGGTGCCTTCGCGAGCAACGAACTGCGCAGAAGCACCGGCGCTACGTGCCATCTGAGCACCTTTACCCGGCTTCAGCTCGATACAATGCACCGTACTACCAACGGGTATGTTAGACAGAGGAAGTGTATTTCCGTCCTTGATAGGCGCCTCGCGACCAGACAACACTTTGTCGCCGACTGCTAGCTTGTTCGCAGCAATCACGTACGTGCGCTCACCGTCAGCGTACTTAAGCAGTGCGATGTTGGCGGTACGATTTGGATCATACTCGATACGTTCAACAACCGCAGGTATACCGTCTTTACGACGTTTGAAATCGATAATACGGTAACGCTGTTTGTGACCACCACCACGGTGGCGAACAGTGATCCGACCCGCTGAGTTTCTACCGCCGGAACGATTCTTCTTAGCTACCAGAGGCTCGTAAGGTCGCCCCTTGTAAAGATCGTCGCTGACAACCTTTACCTGGAATCGACGCCCCGGTGACGTTGGTTTGGTTTTATGCAATGCCATAGTCTTAACGCCGCCTAGCCTTCAAGGCCCATGTAGTCGATGTCCTGCCCTTCAGCCAGCCTAACCACAGCTTTACGGGTATCAGAGCGACGTCCAATACGAGCACCGTGTCTTTTGACTTTACCTTTGCTGTTCGAGATCTGAACTGAAACCACATTCACTTCAAATATTTTCTCTACAGCCTTCTTTACTTCAAGCTTAGTTGCATCCGGAGCAACCTTGAAGGTGTGTCGACCGTGGAGTTCCGCAGCCATCGCAGTCTTCTCTGAGACCAGCGGCGCTACCAGAACGTTATACATACGCTCTTCGTTCACGAGAGACGCTCCTCGATTTGCTTGACTGCAGCTTCCGTCATAACAACGTGCTTATGCTTTAGCATTAGCCAGGGGTTAATTCCCTGAACGTCAGTCGTAGTTACATGCGGGAAGTTACGCCCGGCAAGATACAAATTATCGTTAATACCAGAATCGATGATGAGCACATCAGAAAGATCCCAGTCCTTCATAATGGCGCGCAATTGACTGGACTTAGGCTCTGAAACAGGCACTGAATCCACAACAGTCAGGCGTTCGCTTCGAGCCAGCTCTGAAACAACAGAGCGCATCGCAGCCCGGTACATTTTCTTATTTACTTTTTTGCTGTAGTCGCGCTTTGAAGAAGCAAACGTAACACCACCAGCACGCCAGATCGGGCTTCGAATAGTACCGGCACGTGCTCGGCCCGTACCCTTCTGACGCCATGGCTTGGCACCACCACCGCTGACGGCTGCGCGATTCTTCTGAGCGCTGTTACCTGAGCGGGCAGCAGCCAGGTAAGAAGTCACTACCTGGTGCACCAGTGTTTCATTATATGGCGCTGCAAATACTGCGTCTGAAACCGCAACGCTTGCACCGCTTTTTGATTGAAGTTCCATCGATTACTTACCCTGAACCTTGGCTTTAACAGAAGGCTTGATGAAAACATCACCACCCTTCGCACCCGGCACGCTACCGCTGATCAGCAGCAACTGACGCTCGGTGTCAACGCGAACAACCTCAAGATTCTGGATTGTTCTTCTCACAGCACCCATGTGACCTGCCATGCGCTTGCCCTTGAATACACGACCAGGCGTCTGGTTTTGACCAATTGAGCCCGGCGCTCTGTGAGACACAGAGTTGCCGTGAGTAGCATCCTGCATTTTAAAGTTGTGGCGCTTCACACCACCAGCGAAACCTTTACCTATGGTTATGCCGCTGACATCAACCTTCTGGCCCGGTTCAAACGCATCGGCACCGATTGCCTGCCCAACCTCGACGTCCTGATCCACGTCTTCGGTACGAAACTCCCAGAGACCTCGACCCGCTTCCTGGCCTGTCGCCTTGAAGTGACCGATTTCCGCCTTGCTCATTAGCGAGGCACGGCGTGCTCCAGTGGTGACTTGCATCGCCTGGTAACCGTCTTTCTCAGCTGTTTTGACCACAGTGACACGGTTAGGCTCAACCTTGACCACGGTCACGGGCACTGAATCGCCAGCGTCAGTAAAGACGCGAGTCATTCCGGCCTTACGACCGACAACACCCATTGGCATTACGTTTCTCCAATAAAAAACGGTCGCACACTCTTGTATGCAACCTTTCAGAAGGGATTACCACAGCTAGCCGCCCATTATAGCAGGAGTATTTCACTCCTGTCACGCTCGAAAGGCTAGATGTTTCCGATTAATTTCGGAATCGGTCCCCTAGTTCAGTTTGATCTGTACGTCGACACCGGCAGCAAGGTCCAGCTTCATTAGAGCATCAACCGTTTTATCTGTCGGATCGACAATATCCATCAATCGCTTGTGAGTGCGGATTTCATATTGGTCACGTGCGTCTTTGTTGACGTGTGGTGATACCAATACGGTAAACCGCTCTTTCTTAGTCGGTAAAGGAATAGGTCCGAGCACTCGCGCACCTGTGCGCTTGGCTGTTTCCAGAATTTCCCGCGCTGATTTGTCGATCAGACGATGATCAAAAGCTTTTAGTCTGATGCGAATAGTTTGTGTAGGTGAAACGGCCATCGCTCTATTCCCTATGCGTTAATTTTGGAAACGACGCCTGCACCTACTGTGCGGCCGCCTTCCCGAATTGCAAATCGAAGACCTTCTTCCATCGCGATCGGCGCTATTAACTCTACGTCCATCTTGATGTTGTCTCCCGGCATTACCATCTCTACCCCTTCCGGCAACTCACACGCGCCTGTCACGTCTGTGGTTCGGAAGTAGAACTGAGGGCGATACCCTTTGAAAAATGGCGTATGACGCCCACCTTCGTCTTTCGACAATATGTATACCTCACACTCAAACTTCGTGTGCGGGTTTATACTGCCCGGCTTACACAACACCTGTCCACGCTCCACTTCGTCACGCTTCGTGCCGCGCAGCAGAACACCACAGTTGTCTCCCGCCTCGCCCTGATCCAGCAGCTTGCGGAACATCTCTACACCCGTAACCGTGGTTTTCGTGGTGTCTTTGATGCCCACAATCTCGACTTCTTCACCCACCTTGACGATTCCGCGCTCGATTCGACCGGTCACTACCGTGCCGCGGCCTGATATTGAGAATACGTCTTCGATTGGCAACAGAAACGCGCCGTCTACCGGACGCTCTGGCAGTGGAATGTACTCATCCATCGCTGCGACCAGCTTACCGATTGACGGGGTGCCGATATCGCTGCTGTCACCTTCAAGCGCTTTAAGCGCACTTCCGGTAACAATTGGCGTGTCGTCGCCCGGGAACTCGTACTTGTCCAGAAGTTCGCGAACTTCCATCTCTACCAGTTCCAGCAATTCTTCGTCATCTACCTGGTCTGCCTTGTTCAGGTAAACCACAATGTATGGCACACCTACCTGACGTGCCAGCAGGATGTGCTCTCGAGTTTGTGGCATTGGGCCATCTGCCGCTGAACAGACCAAAATCGCACCGTCCATCTGAGCCGCACCGGTAATCATGTTCTTCACATAATCCGCGTGTCCCGGGCAATCTACGTGGGCGTAGTGACGGCTGTCTGACTCATACTCTACGTGAGACGTGGCAATCGTGATTCCGCGCGCTCTTTCTTCCGGCGCATTATCAATCTGGTCGAACGCTTTCACGTCCCCGCCCATTGACTCCGCCTGAACCTTCGTCAGTGCCGCTGTCAACGTCGTCTTACCGTGGTCTACGTGACCTATAGTCCCTACGTTGACGTGCGGTTTCGTTCGTTCAAATTTTTCCTTCGACACAGTACAGAGCCTCTTAGCTAGTCAATTCTTTGTTCAAGTTAGTATCAGGATCCGGTTAGGGATTCCATCACGCTGTTTGGTGCCTCGCTATACCGGCAAAATTCCATGGTATAGGTGGCGCGTCCTTGTGTGGCCGAGCGCAATGAAGTCGCATAGCCAAACATTTCAGCCAGCGGCACTTCTGCGCTAACTGCTTTCCCGGCAGGCGTATCGTCCATACCTTGTACGATACCGCGCCTGCGATTCAAATCTCCCATAACATCACCCATGTGGTCTTCCGGGGTGACTACCTCAACCTTCATCACCGGCTCCAGTAACACCGGGTCGGCATCCAGTGCACCATTGCGAAACCCCATAGAGCCGGCAATTTTGAAGGCAATCTCGCTTGAGTCTACGTCGTGGTAAGACCCGTCATAGAGAGTTACCGAAACATCGACCATCTGGTATCCGGCAACCACACCGTTTTCCATTTGCTCCTGAATGCCCTTGTCTACCGCTGAAATATATTCACGAGGCACAGCTCCACCGACTATTTTGTCGATAAATTCGTAGCCGGCGCCTTGCTCTCGAGGCTCAAGCTTCAGCATTACGTGACCGTACTGGCCCTTGCCACCGGTTTGCCGAATAAACTTGCCCTCTGCGTCAGCACTTTTGCGAATGGTTTCGCGATAAGACACCTGCGGCTTACCCACAGACGCCCCGACATTAAATTCCCGCTGCATGCGATCGACGATGATGTCGAGATGCAGTTCGCCCATACCAGAAATAATGGTCTGGGCAGTTTCTTCATCAGTGCGCACTCGAAATGACGGATCTTCCTGAGCAAGCTTGCCCAGTGCCACACCCATCTTTTCCTGGTCGGCAACTGTCTTCGGTTCCACAGCCACTGAAATCACCGGCTCAGGAAACTCCATACGCTCAAGCGTAATGATATTTTTGCTGTCCGTTAGCGTATCGCCGGTAGTGACCTCTTTCAGTCCTACGGCAGCCGCAATGTCTCCAGCCCGCACCTCTTTAATATCTTCGCGATCATTGGAATGCATTTGCAGAAGCCTTCCAATACGCTCGCGCTTTTTCTTTAAGGGGTTATAGACCATGTCACCGGTTTTGATCACACCGGAATATACCCGCAAAAACGTTAAAGAGCCTACGTATGAATCGGTAGCGATCTTAAACGCCAACGCCGCAAACGGGCCATCATCAGTCGCGGGTCTGTCGCCGCTACTGCCGTCATCAAGCTCGCCCACTATGGGCGGAATGTCTACCGGTGAAGGCATGAGCTCGACGACTTTATCGAGCACTGCCTGCACTCCCTTGTTTTTAAAAGCCGAACCACAAGTTACCGGCACAATTTCGCCACTGACGGTTCTGGCTCGCAATCCTTCAAGGATTTGAGCTTCGCTCAGCTCGCCACCTTCGAGGTATTGCTCAGTCAGCTCTTCGTTCGCTTCTGCTGCAGTTTCAACAAGCTTGTCGCGCCACTCTTCGCATTCAGCTAACAGCGACTCGTCGATATCCCGGTGCTCGAACTCAATACCTTTGGAGGCCTCGTCCCAGTAGATCGCCTTCATCTTGATCAGGTCGATCACGCCTTCAAAGTTTTCCTCAGCACCAATGGGCAACTGCAACACAACCGGGTTAGCACCCAGTCGTTCTTTTATTTGTTCTACAACGCGAAAAAAATCAGCACCCGACCTGTCCATCTTATTGACGAAAGCCATGCGCGGCACGTTGTATTTATTTGCCTGTCGCCACACTGTTTCAGACTGCGGTTCTACACCCCCGACTGCGCAGAACACTGCAACGGCACTGTCAAGAACCCGCAGCGAGCGCTCAACTTCAATAGTGAAGTCGACGTGCCCGGGGGTGTCGATAATATTAATTCGGTGCTCGTCGAACGAGCCTTCCATACCTCGCCAAAAACAGGTGGTTGCCGCGGAGGTGATGGTTATACCACGCTCCTGCTCCTGCTCCATCCAATCCATGGTGGCAGCGCCATCGTGGACTTCACCTATCTTGTGAGAAACACCAGTGTAAAACAGAATCCGTTCTGTGGTAGTCGTTTTACCAGCATCAATGTGCGCCATGATACCGACATTGCGGTATCGCTCTATTGGGGTTGTACGCGCCACTGTTAGATGCCATAAGGTCCGGGTTCAACTACCAACGGTAGTGAGCAAATGCCTTATTCGCTTCAGCCATACGGTGAGTATCGTCGCGCTTCTTGCACGCTGACCCGCGCTTCTCGGTGGCATCGAGTAGCTCGCCGGCGAGCTTTAAAGTCATGGACTTCTCGCCACGCTTACGTGCGGCTTCAATTATCCAGCGCATTGCAAGCCCGGTTCTTCGCACAGGACGAACTTCCACGGGCACCTGGTAAGTTGCACCACCAACACGACGGGACTTAACCTCAACCGCCGGACTGACGTTCTCCAGAGCAAGCTCCAACATCTCAAGTGGCTCGCCACCCTTCTTTTCCTGCATAACGTCCAGCGCGCCGTACATAATTTTCTCGGCTACTGATTTTTTTCCACTGTACATCAGCATGTTGACAAATTTTGTCAGCTGCACGCTCTTGTACTTAGGATCGGGAAGAATTTCGCGCTTCGGCGCTTCGCTTCGTCTTGACATTACCTTTAACCTTAACCTTTGGGCCGCTTGGCGCCGTACTTGGAACGGCCCTGACGTCGGCTTTCCACGCCCTGAGTATCCAGACTACCGCGAACTGTGTGATAGCGAACACCCGGTAAATCTTTCACACGGCCACCACGAATAAGCACCACAGAGTGCTCTTGCAGGTTGTGACCTTCACCACCGATGTACGAAGTTACTTCGAAGCCGTTGGTGAGACGAACACGAGCGACCTTACGCATCGCTGAGTTCGGCTTTTTCGGAGTAGTGGTGTACACACGAGTACAAACACCACGTTTCTGAGGACAGGCTTCCAGCGCCGGGACGTTAGATTTCTCCGCCTTGCGCTTTCGTGGTTTCCTGACTAGCTGATTAATTGTTGCCATTGTATTCCTGTTCGAGCAGTGCGCAGTCGTGTAGACCACTGCCCCGCTCTTGTAAAGCCGGTTCCGGTGCCTTTTTAGTGATGCAGAGTGGTAGTTTGGAACAGACGACCGGGTACAGTTGCTGCCATGTCCGCGGACTTCCGGGACATGGCCAGAGCACCTCGGCTCAAACCAGCCGCCAAGTTTAATTGGCGCGCCTGTTAAAAGCAACCAATACTGCTATATCGTCTTCTCCACTGACTCATCATCAGACGGAGTTTCGGAGATATTTGCTGTCTCTGTCGCACTCATCGCTGCTGCCAGCGACTCATCGAGCGATTTTTGACTGCGATTCATCTTACGTTCTTTGTGGAAAGCCAACCCGGTACCAGCCGGTATCAGTCGCCCTACAATCACGTTTTCCTTCAAGCCGCGCAGTTCATCACCAGAGCCGCGAACCGCAGCCTCAGTGAGTACGCGAGTGGTTTCCTGGAATGACGCCGCTGAAATAAACGACTCTGTTACCAGTGAAGCCTTTGTGATACCGAGCAGTATGTGCTCATAACTGGCAGGCTCTTTACCTTCTTCTACCAGCGCCTTGTTAACTTCTTTGGCTTCCGCAAATTCGACCTGCTCACCAGCGAGGAAGTTTGAATCCCCTGCTTCTGTGATATCGACCTTTCGCAGCATCTGGCGAACAATCACCTCAATGTGCTTATCGTTGATTTTCACACCCTGCAGGCGATAAACGTCCTGGATCTCTTTAACCAGGTAAGCCGCCAGTGCTTCGATGCCCTTGAGTCGCAGAATATCCTGTGGGTTAGGCTCGCCGTCAGCGATAGTTTCGCCTTTCTCTACCTGCTCACCCTCGAAGACATTGATGTTGCGCCATTTTGGAATCAGCTCCTCATGTCGCTCTTCGTTTGGACCGGTAATGACCAGACGCTGCTTACCTTTGGTTTCTTTACCAAAACTGACCGTACCGGTTCGCTCGGCTAGAATAGCCGGCTCTTTCGGCTTACGAGCCTCGAACAAATCGGCTACACGTGGTAAACCACCCGTGATATCGCGGTTCTTGGTAGATTCCTGCGGAATTCTCGCGATCACGTCACCAACCGCCAGCTCTTCTTCATCGTTCAGATTAACGGTGGCGCCGGCCGGAAGCAGGTAGTTAGCCGGGATTGATGTACCGGCGTAGCACAGCGCTTCACCATTTTTATCCTGCAGCAACACCATCGGACGCAGGTCCTTGTCTTTACCGACAGAACGCTGCTTCGGATCTGTCACAACAATAGACGACACACCTGTCAGGTCATCTGTTTCGGTGTTGACGGTTACACCGTCGACAAAGTCAGAGAACTTGGCAATACCGGCCACTTCCGTGACGATCGGATGCATGTGCGGATCCCATACCGCGATGGTAGAACCAGCGGCAACGGACGCACCTTCTTCGTGCACAATCGCAGCACCGTAAGGCACTTTATATCGTTCACGTTCCCGGCCACTCTCGTCAACCAGACCAATCTCACCAGAGCGTGAAACCACAATCAGCTCACCCTTCGGATTCACCACATGCTTGAGGTTGTGCAGTCGAATTGAGCCGGCAGCTTTGACTTCAACAGAGCTTGCTGCTGCCGCCCGACTCGCCGCGCCACCGATGTGGAACGTGCGCATGGTCAGCTGCGTGCCAGGCTCACCAATTGACTGTGCCGCCATGACACCAACCGCTTCGCCGTTATTAATCATATGGCCGCGTGCAAGGTCACGACCGTAACACTTGGAGCACACACCAAAGCTGGTTTCACAGGCAATTGCCGATCGCACAAGTACTTCGTCGACTCCGCTCTCTTCGAGGAAATCAACCAGCTTTTCGTCAAGCAGCACACCGGCTTCTACCACAACCTCATCGGTACCTGCCTTATGGACAGGCAGAGCGGTAACACGCCCGAGCACTCGTTCACTCAGTGGCTCGACTACGTCACCACCTTCGATCACTGGTGTCATGGTAATACCAGCCTCGGTACCACAATCGTATTCAGTGACAACCAGATCCTGTGCAACATCAACCAGACGACGAGTCAGATAACCCGAGTTGGCCGTTTTCAGTGCGGTATCCGCCAAACCCTTACGAGCACCGTGTGTGGAGATGAAGTACTGCAGTACATTCAGACCTTCACGGAAGTTTGCTGTAATAGGCGTTTCGATGATTGAGCCATCCGGCTTCGCCATCAATCCACGCATACCAGCCAGCTGTCTTATCTGAGCTGCTGAACCACGGGCACCGGAGTCAGACATCATGTAGATAGAGTTAAACGACGCCTGCTCTACTTCTTTACCGTCCTGGTCTTTGACCATTTCAGTACCGAGCTTCGATAACATTGAGCTTGCTACCTGATCGTTCGCTTTCGACCAGATATCAACCACCTTGTTGTAGCGCTCGCCCTGAGTTACCAGACCTGATGAGTATTGATCCTCGATCTCTCTGACTTCAACTTCCGCACCACCGATGATATCGTGCTTGTCAATCGGGATAACCATATCTTCCACGCCGATAGACACGCCGGCGCGAGTCGCAAAGCGGAAACCGGTGTACATCAGCTGGTCGACGAATATAACAGTGTCTTTAAGACCGACGTTTCGATAGCAGGCATTGATAAGACGCGAGATATTTTTCTTTGTCAGATCGCAGTTAACCAGTTCAAACGGCAGACCTTTAGGCAGTACTTCGGAAAGAATTGCACGACCGACGGTGGTCTCTACTCTGCGGGTGTAGGTTGTTTTTTCGCCGTCGTCATGTTCAAGAACATCACGTACCCGACAAATAATTTTTGCACCAATGCCCACCACGTTATTCAGCAGAGCGCGCTCGACTTCATCTACCGAGCTGAAACTCATGCCCTGCCCTTTGGCACGAACATCTTCACGAGAGATGTAGTACAAACCCAGTACGATATCCTGTGAAGGAACAATGATCGGTTCGCCGTTTGCCGGTGACAATATGTTGTTGGTCGACATCATCAGCGCTCGGGATTCAAGCTGCGCTTCAATAGACAATGGCACGTGTACCGCCATTTGGTCTCCATCAAAGTCAGCGTTGAATGCCGCACAAACCAGTGGATGCAGCTGAATTGCTTTACCTTCAATAAGCACAGGCTCAAAAGCTTGGATACCTAAACGGTGAAGGGTTGGTGCACGGTTAAGCAGTACCGGGTGTTCGCGAATCACTTCTTCGAGAATGTCCCAGACTTCCGGCCCTTCGCGTTCAACCATCTTCTTGGCAGCTTTAATGGTGGTCGCCATACCACGCAACTGAAGCTTGCTGAAGATAAACGGCTTGAACAGTTCCAGTGCCATCTTCTTTGGCAAACCGGTCTGATGCAGTTTCAATGTTGGACCACACACGATTACGGAACGACCGGAATAGTCGACACGCTTACCCAACAAGTTCTGACGGAAGCGACCCTGCTTACCTTTAATCATGTCAGCAAGGGACTTCAGAGGACGCTTGTTACTGCCAGTGATGGCACGACCGCGGCGGCCGTTATCAAGCAGCGCATCTACCGATTCCTGCAACATACGCTTTTCATTTCGAACAATGATGTCAGGTGCATTGAGCTCAAGCAGTCTGCGCAAACGGTTGTTGCGGTTAATCACACGACGGTACAGATCATTCAGATCAGAGGTGGCAAAGCGCCCCCCATCCAGAGGTACCAGAGGACGTAAATCCGGTGGTAACACTGGCAGCACCGACATCACCATCCACTGTGGCTTGTTGCCCGACTCGACAAAAGAATCCACCAGCTTCAAACGCTTGATTAAACGCTTGAGTTTGGTTTCGGATTTAGTCGCATCAATTTCTTCACGCAGCTTGCGCGACTCTGCTTCAAGATCAATATCCTTCAACAGATCGTGCACCGCTTCTGCGCCCATGCGCGCGTCAAACTCATCGCCATGTTCTTCGATAGCTTCAAGGTATTGTTCGTCACTAAGCAACTGCCCACGCTCAAGTGTGGTCATACCTTCATCGATCACTACATACGCTTCGAAATATAAAACACGTTCGATTTCACGCAGCGTCATATCGAGTAACAAACCGATACGTGACGGCAGTGATTTCAGAAACCAGATGTGCGCAACCGGGCTGGCAAGTTCAATATGCCCCATGCGCTCACGTCTAACGCGAGTCAGGGTGACTTCAACACCACACTTCTCACACACCACACCGCGATGCTTAAGACGCTTGTACTTACCGCACAGACATTCGTAGTCTTTTACCGGGCCAAAAATCTTGGCACAGAACAAACCATCACGCTCAGGTTTGAATGTTCGATAGTTGATGGTTTCCGGCTTTTTAACTTCACCATACGACCACGAACGGATCATTTCAGGTGAAGTCAGGCCAATACGAATACGATCGAAGTCTTCGTTAGGTGTTTGCTGCTTGTAGTTAAACAGTAAATCTTTCATTTTTGCTCCAAAAGCGAGGTTAGATACAGGTTACTTTTTTAATAACGCGTATCAGGTGTCCTGCTCTAGCTGGATGTTGATACCGAGAGATCGAATTTCTTTCAACAATACGTTGAAAGATTCAGGCATACCTGCCTCCATTCGATGATCCCCATCAACGATGTTTTTATACATTTTGTTCCGACCAACAACGTCATCCGACTTCACCGTCAGCATTTCACGCAACGTGTAAGCGGCACCGTAGGCTTCAAGTGCCCACACTTCCATTTCTCCGAAGCGCTGACCACCGAACTGTGCTTTACCACCAAGTGGCTGCTGTGTCACGAGACTGTAAGGACCTGTTGATCTCGCGTGCATCTTGTCATCCACCAGGTGGTTGAGCTTCAGCATGTGCATGTAACCAACGGTGACTGGCCGATCAAACGCTTCACCGGATCGTCCGTCATACAGCAACGTTTGTCCGCTTTCCGGCAGGCCGGCAAGCTTCAGCATTGCTTTGATCTCCTTCTCTGCAGCACCGTCAAAGACTGGCGTTGCCATCGGTACACCACGACGAAGGTTGTGTGCAAGCTCGCCCACTTCATCGTCGTTCAGTGAATCGATATCGGTTTGATTGACATCTTCACTGTGGTTGTACACCTGATCGAGAAACTCGCGGATTTCAGAGATGTTTTTCTGAGCATCCAGCATGTCGCCAATCTTGTAGCCGAGACCTTTCGCTGCCCAGCCCAGGTGTGTTTCCAATACCTGGCCGACGTTCATTCGAGACGGAACACCTAACGGATTCAGAGCAATGTCTACCGGTCGGCCAGACTCGTCGTACGGCATATCCTCAACAGGGACGATCATAGAGATCACACCTTTGTTACCGTGACGGCCAGCCATTTTGTCACCCGGCTGCAAGCGACGCTTAACGGCAAGGTATACCTTGACCATTTTAAGTACGCCCGGCGCTAACTCGTCACCGGAAGTGATCTTCTCTTTCTGTTCGACAAAGCGCTGTTCAAACTGCTCGCGCTGCTCGTTGATCTGAGCACTCATCTTCTCGAGCTGAACGTTCAGCTCTTCGTCCTTCAGGCTGATGTTTAGCCATGAATCACGCTCGATACCTTCAAGGTATTCACTGGTGATGCTGTCGCCTTTCTTCAGGCCATTCGGACCTTTCTCAGCTTCCTGAGAAAGAATCAAACGCTCGATACGAGAGAACATGTCGTCTTCTACGATACGCAGCTCGTCGTCCAGATCCTTTCGCACCTGTTTAAGCTCCTCGCGCTCTACCTGCAGTGCACGAGCATCTTTATCAACACCATCACGGGTAAAGACACGCACGTCTATGACGGTGCCATCCATGCCTGGTGGTACCCGCAGTGAAGTATCTTTAACGTCTGAGGCTTTTTCGCCGAATATTGCACGCAAGAGCTTTTCTTCCGGAGTCAGCTGCGTCTCACCTTTTGGCGTCACCTTACCGACAAGGATATCGTTGGGCTTCACTTCGGCGCCCACATAAACCACACCGGACTCATCAAGCTTGGATAACAACCCTTCAGAGACGTTAGGTATATCCGCAGATATTTCCTCAGGCCCTAACTTGGTGTCACGAGCAACACAGTTGAGTTCTTCAATATGGATTGTGGTAAAGCGATCTTCCTGAACTACACGCTCCGAGATCAAAATCGAATCTTCGAAGTTATAACCATTCCACGGCATGAACGCGATCAGCATGTTCTGACCCAGTGCCAGCTCACCCATGTCAGTGCTGGGTCCGTCTGCCAGTACATCACCGCGTGCGATCACATCACCCGGTCGAACCAGTGGACGCTGGTTCATACAGGTGTTCTGATTAGAGCGGGTGTACTTGGTTAGCGTGTAGATATCGACACCGGTTTCACCCTGGCCGGCTTCATCGTCATTGGCTCTGACCACGATGCGTCCCGCATCGACAGAATCGACAACGCCGCCACGCAGTGCTACCACGGTAGCACCGGAGTCAACCGCCACGGTACGTTCCATGCCGGTTCCTACCAGCGGCTTTTCAGCACGCAGGGTTGGTACCGCCTGACGTTGCATGTTTGAACCCATCAAAGCGCGGTTCGCATCGTCATGCTCAAGGAAAGGAATCATTGACGCCGCCACAGACACAATCTGCTTCGGTGACACGTCCATGAACTCCACCTTATCCGGCGGCATCATGGCAAATTCGTTTTTAAACCGGCATGAAACCAGTTCATCAGTCAGCTGACCTTGTTCATCGAGAGCGGCATTTGCCTGAGCGATAACGTAATTACCCTCTTCAATGGCAGACAAATATTCGACATCCGGTGTCACAGCACTGTCGCTCACCTTGCGATAAGGCGTTTCAAGAAAGCCATACTGGTTAGTGCGTGCGTAAACCGCCAACGAGTTGATCAGACCGATGTTTGGTCCTTCCGGTGTTTCAATCGGGCATACACGGCCGTAGTGTGTCGGATGTACGTCACGAACCTCAAAGCCTGCACGTTCACGCGTCAGACCACCCGGGCCGAGTGCCGAGACTCTGCGCTTGTGCGTAACTTCTGACAACGGGTTATTCTGATCCATGAACTGAGACAGCTGGCTGGAACCGAAAAACTCTTTGATCGCTGCAGCAATAGGCTTGGCGTTAATAATGTCCTGAGGCATCAGGCCTTCACTTTCCACCATGCCCAGTCTTTCACGTACCGCCCGTTCGACCCGCACCAGACCGACGCGGAAAACGTTCTCGGCCATTTCACCAACACTTCGAATACGTCGGTTACCAAGGTGATCGATATCATCGACAATGCCCTGTCCGTTACGAATATCGATCAGGCACTTAAGCACTTCAAGGATATCAATTTTGTCGAGAATCCCGGGGCCTGTGATTTCATCACGGCCGAGACGACGGTTGAACTTCATGCGTCCGACGGCTGATAAATCATAGCGATCTTCAGTGAAGAACAGGTTGTTAAACAGAGTTTGCGCCGCTTCCTTAGTCGGTGGCTCACCCGGACGCATCATGCGATAGATTTCCACCTGTGCTTCAAGCTGATTGCTGGTCTGATCGATACGCATGGTGCTGGAAATGTAAGGACCTTTGTCCAGATCATTGGTGTAAATGAACTGAACCTCTTTGGGTCGGATCTCCAGGAACTGGGCAAGATTCTCTTCGGTGATCTCGGCGTTAGCGCCAAGTCCTTCATAGACTTCACCGGTTTCCTTGTCGATGAGGTCGTGAGCCAGCACCTTACCAACGAAGTATTCATCGGGAACTTCCAGCTTTTGAAGACCGGCTTTTTCCATCTGACGAACATGTTTGGCGTTCACTCGACGACCGGCTTCGACGATGACGTCTTTACCGCTCATCAGGTCAAACCCGAATGTCTCACCACGCAAACGGCTGGGAACCAGCGCCAGGCTTGCTTTGGTCTTGGTCATCGTGACTGTGTCAGTCTCGAAGAACGCCGCAAGAATTTCTTCGGTGCTGTAGCCAAGCGCGCGCAAAATGATTGAAGCTGGCAACTTGCGACGTCTGTCTATCCGAGTGAACACGCAGTCTTTAGCATCAAACTCAAAGTCGAGCCATGAACCGCGATACGGGATCACTCGCGCCGAGAACAGCAGCTTTCCGGATGAGTGTGTCTTACCACGATCGTGGTCAAAGAATACACCCGGGCTTCTGTGCAACTGAGACACAATCACACGCTCGGTACCATTGATAATGAAAGTACCGTTGCCCGTCATTAAGGGCAGCTCGCCCATGTAGACTTCTTGTTCTTTAATATCTTTAACGACGCGGTTATCGCCTGACGCTTTGTCGTAAATGACAAGACGACATAACACACGCAGTGGTGCTGCATAGGTGAGCCCGCGAATGCTACATTCGCGCTCGGTGAATGGTGGTTTACCCAACCGGTACTTCACGTACTGCAATTCCACATTGCCAGCATAGCTGACGATTGGCATCACAGACTTGAAAGCACCGTGCAGCCCGACATCATCCATCTCTTCCGTGGTTTTGTCTTTCTGCAGAAACGAACGGTACGAATCTAGCTGTGTTTTCAGCAGATAGGGTACCTCAAGGATCGACTGGCGCTTGCCAAAATCTTTTCTTATTCGTTTTTTTTCGGTGAAGGAATAGGTCATCTAGGTTCCTCTTTACCCACAAGCAATACACTGATCATTGCGCCCGCGACACGACGCCTGTTAAAACCCGCTTTATGTTTTTCTCGAAACCGATTTCCATATCAATGGTTCAGAGACAGGAACAGGCCGACGCATAAATGCGACGACCTGACACCTGTACTACAACCGTTTGGCTTACTTAAGCTCGACGGCTGCACCAGCTTCTTCAAGCTGCTTCTTTGCTTCTTCGGCTTCGTCCTTACCAACGCCTTCCTTAACTGGAGCCGGCGCACTTTCAACCAGTGCTTTGGCTTCTTTCAGACCCAGACCAGTGATTGCTCGAACCGCCTTGATCGCGCCAACTTTATTGTCGCCAGGGCTGGTCAAAACAACGTCGAACTCAGTCTGTTCTTCAGCAGCAGCACCACCACCGTCGCCACCCGCAGCAGGGGCAGCAGCAACTGCTGCAGCAGCTGTAACGCCAAACCTCTCTTCCATGTCGCTGATCAGATCAACAACTTCCATAACAGTCATGTTGGAGATGGATTCGAGTATTTCTTCTTTAGACATTATGTTTACCTAGATGTGTTAGTCGCACATTGCCGTTTTGGCAAGCTTTTTGTGCAAATTTGAGTGAAAGAAAATCAACAGGTTATCGCGCTTCCGCATCAAGCATCTTTGGAAGCACGAACCGCATCGACGGTTCTGACGAGTTTTCCGGGAACTTCGTTGAGTGTGCGAACAAACTTGGCAACCGGCGCCTGCATCACGGACATCAGCATAGAAATCGCTTCGTCGCGCGTAGGCAGATTTGCCAGTTTTCCAATTTCATTAGCTTCGAGCTTTTGCCCGCCAACGGCCGCCATGGTGACCACAAGCTTGTCGTTTTCTTTGGCAAAGTCTCTCAGCAGTCTGGCCGCAGAGCCCGGATCTTCTTGCGAAAAAGCAAAAATTAACGGACCTGACATACCATCTTTCATGCACTCAAACTCGGTACCTTCCACTGCGCGTCTGGCTAAAGAATTCTTAACCACACGCAAATACACACCGCTTGTACGAGCTTTCGCCCGTAATTCGGTGAGGTCGGTAACCGTAATACCCCGGTACTCAGCAGCAACTGCCGAATGTGCAGATGAAGCAACATCCGCAACTTCAGCGACTACTGCTTCTTTCTCTTGTCGAGTTAAAGCCATTGAGCACCTTTCGGTTCACCGGTAACCCGGCGTCCCTCGTTGCGCACGATGATCAATGATGATCGTGCTGTGAAAATACACCGGAACAGGATCCCGGCTTCGTCTACGCAGGCAATTAAGTAACACCTTAAAAAAAACAGCGGTGTTACACCTGCGGTCTTTGACGTGACCGTGCTAACTAAGCCACTTTCTCTCAAAGTCTGGTTGCTGTAATCAGTGGGTACTGATCACAGCAGGTTCTTGCAAGCTGGTTCAAGCTCAGGACATTGGCCCAAGATCAATCAGAAGTCCCGG
>CALLLY010000043.1 GCA_938008205.1 uncultured Granulosicoccaceae bacterium | reverse complement strand
GGCCCACTGTCTGAGAAATCGGACGGTGTAAGACCTGTGAGCTTTGAAAAGGCAGCTCTGAATGCACTTGCAGAGGCGTAGTCGGCACGGGTTTGTGCATCGATAACGCGGTTGCCTTCGATCAGCTCGGCCATACCGTTTTTCAGGCGTGACTGCCTCGCCATTTCAAGAAAGGTGATTCCATATTGGCGTTTGAACGTACGCCGAACGGTGGTCGGGTCCAGACCAAGTTGTACGAGATCACTCTCGTACCAGCGTTTGTCGGGATCGGACTGGAGCTTCTCCAGCAGCAACTGAATGGTTTTATCTGCGGTGGCTTCCGGTGCCAGTGGGTTGCATCTTTTGCACGGCCGAAAACCGGTGCTCAGACATTCGGCAATTGTTTCCGTAAAAATGCAGTTTTGTGATTTCGGGTTTCGGGCAGGGCAACTCAGCCGGCAGAAAATTCCGGTGGTTTTCACGCACACATACACCGAGCCTTCGTATTCGCTGCTGCGGTTACACAGGGCTTTATACAGGGTGTCGTGATCGGGGAGTTCAAATAACATGCAGAGCAATGTATCGCATACAGACCGATCTGTCTGTCGGAAATCGGGCGTGTATTTGTTGCCGAAACCAAACGACAAATTATCCCCTAAATTGTTTGGAAGAAACTATCCCGTGAGGATAAACTCCACGTTTAATACTGCTTTGCCTGTGATCAGATTTGTACGGTGGTTGTGAAACTCTGTCTCACTATAAGAAATTGAAAATGACTGCTGGAATGAGATTGATCAAACTGTTTTTTGTACTCCTGATAACACTCGCCCCTGTGCTCGCCAGTGCGCAATTGAGTGTTACAGATGCCACCGACACCCGTTCGATTTTTGAGGGCGATCCGGTGCAGATGATCAATGAAATATCCAGTCGAATCGGAGCCAAGCGCGCGCTGCAGGAAAAGCTACAGGCTACGGCAAAGGAGCAGGGAAGTCCGTTGTCCGCTGAGAGTATGCAGGAGTTGTCAGAGCTGCAGGCCGATATCAATCAACTACAGCAAAGCCTGGTTTTGTCCATAACAGGCAGCTCGGCACTTGGCACTCTATATGATCAGCCGGATGAAAAAACAACGTGGCAGGAAGATATTGTTGATGTGATCAAGCCTCTGGCAGATTCGTTAAAAAACCTGACGCGACGGCCCAGACAAATTGCAGAATTGCGTTCGCAGTTGCTGGTGATCGATGACAAGCAGCTTGCACTTAAAGATGCTCTTGAGAAATTCTCACTGTTCGACAAGTCACCGCTGCAGAAAGCATCCGTTGATTACATCGGATCCGTGCGGGCCGGTTGGGCCGATGAGCTGCAACAACTGGAAGGAGAGGAGCTTATCGTCACACGTCAGTTGCAAGGGCTTGTTGACGAAAATGACAAACCGTTTTCAGCGCTGTTACCCAATGTAAAACGGTTCTTTCTGGGCACCGGGCTAACCCTGCTGTTTGCCTTGCTGGCTGCAGTGATTACTTACTTTTTTATGCGCAGCATCTGGTGGCTGTATTCAAACAAAATTGCCAGTAAAGACACACGCCGAAAAAGTACGCTGTACCGCCTGTCATCGTACTCCTACCATTTCGTGACTGGTATCTTTGTATTAATCAGTATTTTGCTGGTGCTTTATGCCAGGGAAGATCTGCTGTTACTGGCGGTGGCCTTTTTGCTGCTTACCGGGCTGCTGCTCAGCCTGAAACAATTTCTGCCTAAATATGTTTCTGAAGCTCGATTGTTGCTGAATCTCGGTAGTGTC
Organism: uncultured Granulosicoccaceae bacterium; assembly: GCA_938008205.1. Classification (GTDB taxonomy): domain Bacteria; phylum Pseudomonadota; class Gammaproteobacteria; order Granulosicoccales; family Granulosicoccaceae. Next base: position 1,193 of record CALLLY010000043.1, on the reverse strand, counting down.
AGAGAGGATGAAAGAGTTGTATACAACGGATTACCGTGGCAGGTAAAAGCCATTAATCTGTATTCGGTATTACACAATCCGGCGCTGGATGGCATTATCAGGTTACCACTGGGTGTAATGTCTGATCTCGTATCGCGGCCTGTACGAAATAATCTGTGGTTTCCAACGCAGCGCAATGATTTTGTGATTCTTCCAGATGGCGTACTTGGTCAGATCAAGTATCAAACCCCCGACCTGGTAGAAGTAACCGTTCGCGGCGGCATGGCGCAGACGTTTACAACCGCTGACTTTTACACCTTGAATATTACCAACCTTTGTCGGGATGAAACCTTCGGGGTATCTGTCACTTTTGGGCTCGACTACGGATTGCAGCAGTTAGCCGTGAAGGAAATACCAGAAGCACTGCATGCGGCGGTTACAGCCAAACTCGTTGGATGCGAGCTGGGAAAGCATATGGAGAGTCTCATTGTGGAGCTGGCATCAGCGAATACATCGTCACTTGATTTTTTGATTTTCGCAACGTTCAAAAAAACAGCTGCAGGTAATTACTACAAAATTGAACGGCTCATCCTGCAGGCGTGCGTTGAACTTTCAAACGAAAGACGCTGGACAATACCATTTCCACAACTCACGATTCACAACGCACCAGTGTTGGCTTAATAACTCTTCAGATAAAAAGTCTGCTGCTAACTTTTTAAACCATCCAGAAATGATCTTGCTGCCTGTGACGCTTCGGCATAGATATCGATTTCCACTTTGCGGCTGCGTTTGAGCGTTTTGAAGGAATGATCCCCCGTATCCAGCCAGTGCACGTGGTTGTGGGGTGCGAGGTTCTCCATTTGCTTGTCCAGCAGTGCCTGTTCCGCCAGTTTGTCTCTGGTGCCACTTAAAAACAACATAGGGACTGCTATCTCCGGCAGGTGTTGTGCGCGTTCTACTCCGGGCTTACCATCAGGGTGAAGCGGGAAGGAACACAGAATCATCGCATTGCACTGTATGGTAGCTTCTGCAACCGCATGAGTTGCCATCCTGCCGCCGAAGCTGTGGCCTCCTAACAATAGTGGAGAGTTGCATTCACTTTGTAGCTTTTTGGCTGCCTGTTCAATACAGTCAATAGAAATTGCTTTGGAATCCACCCGGTTACGGCCAGCTTCTTTAAACGGAAAATTAAATCGCAGTGTGAATATATGTTG
>CALLLY010000042.1 GCA_938008205.1 uncultured Granulosicoccaceae bacterium | reverse complement strand
GGGCATTTAATCGAGTCAGCATGGTTAATCGGTGAACGCTGATGATACAAAGCCTCTTCCTGAGGATATGGGCCAATCAACGTATCGAGGTAGCGTGATTCAAACTTGTGAGTGTCTTGCGCCAGCGCCGTTAAGTCTGTCACACCATATAAACTGGCTCCGGCTTTAAACACATTAGTGAATGCCAGTCCGGCCAGCGTGGTAAAACCACCGGCACTGCCACCGCGAATGGCAACACGATCAACATCAATCAGTTTCTGTTGCGCCAGATGCCGCACCGCGTGTTCGCAGTCTTCAACATCTGCCACACCCCATTGACCCTTCAGTGCATCACGATATTGCCGACCAAAGCCGGTGCTGCCACGGTAATTGGAATCAAAAACTGCAAAGCCACGGTTAGTCCAGAACTGTATCTTTAAACTCAGGTCACTATGAGTTGCCGAGGTAGGCCCGCCATGAATCATAACGATTAATGGAGGCAATTCATCCGCTGTTGACTCAAACCCGGCGTTACATGGAGGGTAATAGAATCCGTGGGCTTGTTCACCACCGGCAGTTGCATAGCTGATGGCTGTGCCTGCAGACACATCATCGACATCCAGTGACAACGTAGACGACGCTGCTATTTGTTGTTCATTTGAAGCGATAGATGATTGTTTACTCACATACAATGCCGGGAAAGACTGAGGTGATTGCGCCAGATAGCAAACCATGGAGTCAGCTGCGTAAACCGAATCATAACTACTATGGTCTCTTGCCAAGACTGTGCGCTTACCCGTAGCAGTGTCTATGGTGGCAAGCGACTCGACTCCCGCCTGTGTATAGGAGGCAACAATGGTAGTTTCATTTAGAAAGGCATATCGACGCATGCCAAATACCCACTGCGGCATGCCAAATTCGGCTGGCATGTCACAAAGATTCCGATGTGCTGCAGGTTCGGAACCATCGGCAATATAGATATTCCACCAGTTAGATCTGTCAGACACATAATAGAGTTCTGAACGCGGACTCCATTGCGGTTGAAAAATCGATTCCTGCTCACCGCCTGCCACTTTTTCTATGTTGCTCAGGGACTGGTTGTTCGGGACTGTGGCTGACCATAGCGTTGTACCATCCCACGGCATGTTCGGATGATTCCAGGACAACCAGCAAAGCCTTTCGCCGTCTGGTGAAAACGACGCAGAGGCGTAAAAGTCATCACCGCTGGCGAGAGTGGTCACCTCGCCGGTTGCAGTGTTAATGGCTACCAACAGGTTTTCCGGTTCCGGCAAAGCATCACCATGACGTTCAGCCACAGCAACTAACATGTGACGCGAATCACTGTAAGTAAAGTCTGCAAATCTTAAGTCAGCGCTATGAGTGATTTGACTGACTTTACCTGCGCCATCCGACAGATAAACCTGCTGATCGGTAAAGTTAGTAAAATATACGCCATGCTGCGTTGGCAGGTAACAGGCACCACCATACTCATGCACGCGCGTTCGGCAGTTATAGCCGGCCGGTATTACATCGGTACTTTCAGCAGCACTGCCTTCAAGATCGCTTTTAACAACCACACTGCGCCCCTGTTCCTGAGGGCGACTTTCCAGCCAATACAACTGACCAGCAAAAAGATAAGGCTGAGACAAGCCGATGTTAGAAGCCACCATCAACTCTGGCGTGATGGTGGATTCCCAGGTACCAAACGGCGCAGTTCTTTTAGTCACTAGTGGTTAGCCTGGATAATTAATGAGGCGACAAGCAAAGGAAAGCGAATAGCTACGTGTATAGTTAAGGACATCAATTGGACATGAATTCCATATTAGTGGTATGTCTATTCGACATCAGACACCAATATCGCATCACATCTCGACCGATCCTGCTCCGCACGTGGCGGGCCACGTTTCTCGCACGATCAGTCGACCTGTTTAGCGCTATTGTCGCTGAGTGCCGAATCCTCATAAATAACGTCTAGACCGGTGTATTGATAAACTTAAGCCATGCTTCAAGATGCTCAACCAATTCAGTTCTGGTGAGTCTTCGATCCGGTGCTTCATCGTCAAAGTTTGAATCGATCACCACCGTTTCCGGCGTAATACTAACGCTGTGAGCATTGCCGTTAAACTCGGCGTGCGACTGATCACTTTTCAACGTTGCGATTAAATCACTGGTGATGGACGCAGAGTCCTGCAGATCAGTCTGTATGAAAGTCGCCAGCCGGTCATCACGGCCTCGCGCGCAGGCGTTGCCATCTTCATCTCGATAAAATTCTAAGTCAGCCATGGCCATTAATCTCTGCGGTAAACGGGAAATGCAGTGTTGATATCGCCTTTCGACAACGTGTAACCCTGAATATCAAACCCCAGCCCGGAGGGACCCTGCCAGGGTTGCTTCTTTTTATTACTGCTGCTGTTGTAGGCTTTTACGATGGCATCGAGTACCTGCTGTTGCGACATTGAATCGGGAAAGAAACTGGAAAACTTCTGCTTCCACTGGTTGCCATCGCGAATCTCGATATTCGCGGTATAAACACCAGCGCGGTTGGGCTTGTCGCGAACATTCACAATGCGAGCGCTGTCTGCGTCACGTCCACCCGGTCGTGAGTGATAGCCCACGGGTTTACCTTTGCGATTGATCTCACCTTCAAAGACATGGTGCAGATTAACTGCCGGACTGGTGTTCGACCATTTCTTACCTGACTGATAGGCCGCGACTGATCCTGAAGATTGGCTCGTGCTGTTGCCTGAATTACCAGAGGATGATGAAGATGTTTCACCGCCGGCCAACTGGTTGAGATCAATTCCGAACTGTTCGAGATTAACTCCGAATGCGACCAGGATGGCAGCCACTATCGGAATGAGTACTTTTTTGTTCAACATATATTTCTTCTTTAAAAACAAATTAACCATTGACGGAAGGGAATACCCGTCCGCTAAACAACTTGCGCGCTGTACGTACAATAGCTGCCTTATTCACATTAATCGCAGCGCCCGTGCCATCGGTATTCATCAATACACCGGTCTGACCAATCGGATGCTCCACTTCTACCAATACATCGCCGGTGTTTGTGTCCGGCGCCGGCAGATTTGAGAATTCTGCCGCAGGCGTACCTTCAATCATACACGCTGTAGCCACACTTACTGCGCCAAGCACACCAATGGACGCGTGGCAACGATGGGGAATAAACGTTCGTGTGGTGATTGCACCACCTTGTTTCGGTGGCGCGACCAGCGTCATTTTCGGAACCGATTTTTCACTGACATCACCCAGGTTCATGGCAGGTCCCACCTGCAACCTGATTGACTCAAGTGTTGCTTTGAGCTTTTCGTTGGCATCGAGCACTTCACGACTTTCATACCCGGTGATACCCGCGTCACTGGCTTTGAGTATGACAACAGGCATGCCGTTGTCGATACAGGTGACCCTGATACCGTCGACGATATCGACGGTTGATCCGGTCGGTAACAACGCCCCGCAACTTGAGCCGGCAGCGTCGGGAAAGTTCTGCAGTACACGGGCAGAGGTGCCCGGTACGCCGTCAATGGCGGTGTCACCAACATAGGTAACCCGGGCATCGGGAGTCGACAAGGTAAGCTCTGCAATCTGATCGCTGTTTTGCAGATAGACCGCCACTTTAGATTGCCCGGGTGTTGCGTTGATGAGCTTTTGTTCTATCGCGAATTGCCCGACACCACTGAGGATGTTGCCACAGTTTTGCGCATCAGTGACTACCGCTTTATCGACAAACACCTGCAGGAACAGATATTCTATATCGACGTCGGCACGTTGAGAACGGCTGACAATGGCAACCTTACTGCACAGCGGATCGGCCCCGCCAATGCCGTCTATCTGCCTTTCATCCGGAGAACCCATTATTGACAGCAATAACGCATCGCGCGCAGTGGTTTCCGATGGCAGGTCGTCCTTTAGAAAATAGGCGCCTTTTGAAGTGCCACCGCGCATCCACGTGCAGGAAATCCCAGAGTCTATATAGTTAATCACTGGCTGATAAATCTTCGGGTGTGTCTACATAAACCAGGCCTTCACTCGCAAGCCGCTCTCGCATGTTGTACATATCCAGCCCCAGCACGCCGTCGGCAAGTTTCTTTCGTTTGTCCCCTTCATTGGCTTCCCGAGCCTCGGCCGCGGCCAGCACTTCGGCGGCGTAGCGTCGCGGTATGCAAGCCACGCCATCGTCATCTGCAACAACAACGTCACCAGGTTTAACGATTTCACCGGCACACACTATAGGCACATTGACACTACCCAGCGTTTCTTTAACAGTGCCCTTGGCAGACACACGCTTCGACCATACCGGAAAATTCATGGCCTGAAGATCAGCCACATCGCGAACGCCGGTATCGGAAATTAATGCTCTGACACCGCGCGCCTGAGCCGAGGTGGCAAGCAGGTCTCCAAACATGCCGTCGGTATTGTCGGCAGTACAGCCAACCACCAGAATGTCTCCAGGCTGACACAACTCGATGGCGACATGAATCATCCAGTTATCACCGGGCTGCGCAAGAATAGTCACCGCACTACCAGACACCCGTGCACCAGGATAAATCGGTCGCATATAGGGTTTCATGAGTCCCTGACGATCGTTTGCTTCATGTGCTGTTGCCACACCCAGCGATGCGAATTTATCGACCACTTCAGGATCTGCACGTTTGATATGTCTTACCGCGACTGGCTTCATAGTGACTCTATCTCCGGGTGGGTTAGGACCAATACAATCGAGTCGGGTTGTCGATCAGGATCTTCTGCCTGAGCAGATCAGTATCTGCAATTTGCATAATACGATCTACCAGCTGGCCATCATCAGGCATATGGGATTTCATATTGGGATGTGGCCAGTCGGTTCCCCACAGCACACGATCGCTTACTGCATCAATTAGTGCTTTGGCAATGGGATCAACGTCACTGTATGGCGGACCAACCCTGGATAATCGTTCTGCACAACTGACTTTAACCCAGTATTTATCATCTCCGGTTAAAAGGTCATACAACAAACCGAACGCTTTTGAATCAACCCCTTCTTCAACAGGCACACGCCCCATATGGTCAATGACAACGGGTACTTCTATGGTGTGAAGAAAAGGTTGTAAGTCGACCAGATCTTCCGCATCAAAGTACACGATAATGTGCCAGCCGAGCGGTGCGATCTTCGTCAGTATTTCACGGTAGTGGTCAAGTGGTTTGGCACTGCCTAATCGCTTTACGAAATTAAAACGCACCCCTCGCACACCGCTCTCATGCATAACAACAAGTTCGTCGCTGGTAATATCCTTGTCAACCACTGCGACGCCACGGTAATTTTCTCCACCGAGGTTTAGCGCATTAATCATGGCGTCATTGTTGGACCCGTGACAGCTTGCCTGCACGATAACGGCGCGATCAATACCGAGGAAACGATGTCGTTCAAACAAAGTGTCACAGCCGGCATCGCAGGGGACATAAGTACTGGCCGGGGAGTACGGAAACTCCGCCGCCGGACCAAACACATGGCAATGACTATCACAGCTTCCAGCCGGAAGCTGTGCGTCAGGTTTTTTAGGGTTAGGGTGAAAGGCCAGATACCCGGGTGTAACCATCATTGTGCTCCACTGTTTCGATCTATTGTACTCGATGCAGGCAATTCATATAGATCAAACCGATTGGCCCGATACCACGTTACGATTCACCATAAAATCAGTGGTAAGCAAGTCAGGCTCGCTGCGATCCCGTTCAAAAGGGAGCATCTCTATCTCTCCAAACTTTCCAGAGACTACAGCGTCTGTATTTCAGCGTTGTCCACGGGGTAGAGATAAGTTGCCGGCGGCTCAACCTTTACCAGTGAATTGTTTTTGAAAAAGAGACGGCCGCCAGACGGGAACGCCCATACGTTCTCCACGCGGTCAATGTAGACAGTCTGCAATGCTTCATAGCCGCTTCCGACCCAGTAACCGGCATCAGCAGTGGAGTGACCGATCTGCAGCATCTGCCAGTTCTTCTCGCATTCCGGAATCCCGGCTCCTTCACAGCGCAATGGCTCGGCTTGCAAAGGCTTTCCTGCCGATGCCAGAACCAGCTGCGGACCGACAGGCTGGCTGACCACCTGGGCACAACCGGACAAGATAACTACACAGGCGACGGATGAAAACAGGGCTCGGAACTTCATAAAAACAACACCGGAAAGCGGATTAACGCGACAGGGTGAAGCTTACAGACAGATCAGCAGCCCTTTCGGGCAATGTGTATCATTTTTGATACGCTGAATTCTAATGACATAGATTTTGCGAATCAGTTCTCGCTGACCAGCGTGCCATGCACCCAGCCAATCTTGCCGGAAGTTCCATAGGCACCCACATGCACCCACTTGCCGTCACGCTTGAATTCCATGAGCTCCTGACCAGCCTCCAGTTGCAGCACAATCGGGTGGTTTATTGATGGCCCTTCACGCAAATTGACGCGATCTTTCATGACATACAACGTGTTGCTCGGTGCGGAGCCGGTGGTCGCCTTTACAGCTTCATCGACAGCAACCTCTTTTGGCAGTACCGGTTGTACTAACGCTGTGGAACCCGTAGCAACCGTTTTGATTACCGCACCATCCTGCTTCGCAGAGGCTTTAACTTCGGTGAGTTTTTCAGCGGCTATTTCAAGAATTCGCGGCTTTTCAGGCTTTGAGATTTCCGCGACAACCAGCGGCTCGGTGGTCGCCGGTTTGGCAGGTTCTGCAACTATCATTTGCGTTTGCGGTTTTGATACCGCCTCATCCTGCGCTGCAACCACGACTGCTGAAGACGACTCCACTCCAGGTTCGAAAATCTGAGCTATGGTTTGATAAGTATCTTCCAGCAACTTTCCGCCAAACACACCCAGCGCGACCAGTCCCGCTCCACAAACCCCTAACATGACTCTCAGCATTGCTTGCCTCTTGTGTACTGCAGCCTACTGGCCGTTGAACGCACCACGCGCTTTTGGCAACTGTAAACCGTTAGAGACACTGGGTTAAGATTTCAAACCAAGGTGTAATGCCTGATGATCAAAAACAGGCCTAATACCGATAAAGCTTTCCGTGCGTTAACTATAACTATCTATAACCGCACTTTTTCATGCAAATAGCGCGTGAGAAACGATGCCGGCTTTAGTACGCCAGCTATCCGGCAACATCCAGAAAGCCACCGGACTGACGACTCCACAGCTGGGAATATAGTCCGTCATTGGATAGCAATTGCTCGTGATTGCCGGCTTCTACAATTTCCCCTTCATCCAGAACAATGAGTCTGTCCATCGCAGCGATGGTGGAGAGCCGGTGCGCTATGGCAATAACGGTTTTACCTCGCATCAGATCCTGGAGCTGTTGCTGTATGGCGGCTTCGACTTCCGAATCTAACGCTGAAGTGGCTTCATCCAGAACGAGAATTGGCGCATCTTTCAGTATCACTCGCGCAATGGCTATTCGCTGACGCTGACCACCGGAGAGTTTGACACCGCGCTCTCCAACGTGCGCATCGAAGCCACGCCGTCCCTCGGCATCTACCAGTTCAGGGATAAACTGGTCCGCATGCGCCAGCACCGCGGCCTGATGAATTTGCTCATCACTGGCATCTGGTCTGCCATAACGAATGTTGTCACGAATAGACCGGTGCAGCAGCGATGTATCCTGAGACACCATGGCAATGTTCGAACGCAGACTTTCCTGTGTCACGTTAGAAATATCCTGACCGTCTATCGTAATACGGCCTGAATCAATGTCATAGAATCTTAAAAGCAAATTGACCAGCGTTGATTTACCCGCTCCCGAGCGACCGATCAGACCGATCTTTTCACCTGACGCTACAGCCAGATTCATATCGCGAATCACACGTTGCCGGCTAGCCTCATCCGGCTGAGGCTGAGCATAGTGAAATTGCACCGCTTCAAACTGTACGGTGGCTTTGACAACGTTTAGCGATTTAGCATCGTCCGAATCTATCACGGCATTTGGCACAGAGATCGTCTCAATACCATTTTGAACTGCCCCGATACTTTCAAAAAGAGCTGATATTGTTCGTAAAATCCACCCGGACATTTGATTCAAACGCAATATCAAGCCATTGGCGACAGCAATAGCCCCGAGTGTGATACTGCCCTGCTGCCAGAACACAATAGACATCCATGCCGTGACTACAATCAAAACAGTATTCATGACCACCAGTGACAACAGCATTCTTAATATTGATTTTAATAACTCGCGAAACGCCTGTGTATGTCGTCGAAATCCGTCAGCAACAAACGCCTCTTCTCTTTCGGCATGTGCAAACAATTTGACTGACATAATATTGGTATAGCTATCGACAATACGGCCAGTCAATGCAGAATTGGCTTCGGACACCGCACGAGATTTAGCGCCAACAGGCGGCATCATTTTTATAATCACCAGGCAATAGCCAACCACCCAGAACAGCACCGGTATCATTAGTCGCCAGTCAATATCCAGAAACAACCAGACGATTCCCCCCAGATAGATCAACAGTAACCACACACCGTCTATCACATTGAGTACACTTTCACGCAGCGAGTGCCCGGTTTGCATGACTTTCTGTGCAACACGGCCGGCAAAATCACTTTGGAAATAGCTCAGGCTCTGGCGTACAACATAGCGATGATTCTGCCAGCGAACAGCATTAGTTAAACCCGGTGTTAATGTAAGCGTAATCAAACAACGGGATATAAACAGGGTGACAGGCCGCAACACAACGACAACAAACAGCATAAGTGCCAGCGCTGCACCATGTTCGGCAAAAAAGGATTCCGGGGCACTATGCGACATCCAGTCGACCAACGTGCCAAGATACGCGTACATGTACAGCTCTGCGATAGAGGCAACACTGGTGAACAACAGAGTCACCAACAATAGCCATCGATAAGGCCGCAGGTAGTGAATAAAAAACTCGCGCGTCCCGGATGGAGGCTGCACCAGCTCGACATCTTCAAGCGGGTCTATCAGGTTTTCGAAAAATCTGAACAAGTTGTTCCTTGACCGCCATCACGGGGCAGGCGCGTGCTCCACTGCTGTTAATTAAAAACCATACGTTACAGACTCAGCCAGCCTGGGCTGCGACTCTGGCCAATGGCTTTTCATTGATTGGCCAGTGAACAATCGCAGCCAATACACCAAACACAACACCGGCCCACCACATCGCATCGTAGGAACCACTGCTATCGTATAGACGCCCTCCCAGCCACACCCCCAGAAAGCTACCCAGCTGATGACTGAAAAACACCACACCAAACAGGGTGGCGAGATAGCGCACACCGAACACCTGCGCCACAATGCCGGTAGTTAACGGCACTGTCGACAACCACAGAATGCCCATCAAAGCCGAGAATAAATAGATGGTTGCCGGCGTTTTAGGTGCCAGCATTAGTCCGCAAATTACCACTGCACGCGCCAGATAGATAAACGCCAGTGTATTTTTTTTACTGTACCTTTGACCCAGCATGCCAGAGAGAAACGACCCGGCGATGTTGAAACAGCCAATGATTGCCAGTGACCACGCCCCAACGGTTGCAGATAGGCCAAGGTCTTTAACATACGCCGGAAAATGTACGGTAATAAACGCCACATGAAACCCGCACACAAAAAAACCTGCAGTCAGCAGCACAAAGCCACGGTGCGACATCGCTTCACCAATTGCACCCCGAAGGCTTTGTTCTGCCATACCTGCGGCAGCGACATCAGCCTGTCGCGGTAAAACCATCGCAAGTGGAATTAGTAAAAATGCGATACATGCCTGTAATACCAGAGCTTGCTGCCATCCAAAAGATGAAATAAACCCCTGGCTCAATGGGGAAAAAGCGACCTGGCCGAACGATCCGGCAGCCGTACCCAGTCCCAACACAAACGAACGTTTATCTGCAGAGACGACCTTGGCCATTGCTGCCATTGCCAGTGAAAAGGCGGTAAACGCAACACCGATTCCAGTCAGTATCCCGCCAGTCAGATAAAACATGGAACCCGTTTCGGAAATTGACATGCCATAAACGCCAATGGCATAGACAACCGCCCCCAGTGCGATAACTCTGGTCGGGCCGAATCGATCAGATATAGCTCCAGCGACGGGCACACCAATGCCCCACATGAGGTTCTGTATGGCCAGCGCCAGTGCAAAGACCTCTCGACTCCAGCCATTTGCCACCGTCATTGGCTCGAGATACAAACCAAAAGTTGAGCGAGTGCCAAAGCCAACCATTGCAATTAAACAGGCGGCGATGATAACGATGGTTGGCGAACGCCATCCCAGTGTACTTTCAGGCTGTGACACAATGACTCACTGGCGGGAACGGCCGTTCATTCTGAGCCAGTGGCATCACGATAGCAATCGTCTACCAACCTTTGTCGGTAAAGATTATCGATGGCAAAAACAAAAATCGCCCCGAGCGGGGCGATTGTATGAAATGAATTAGCTCAAACCGGCGTCTTTAATAATCTGGCTCTTCTGTCCAGTACACCCGACGGGTCAGCTGAACCACCGGTGTATCAATTTCTTCAACTCCAACAATGACTGCAACCTCACCGGTATCACTGATATGCGGAATCGGCTCAGGCGGAATGCCAGGACTGAGTAACGGATCGTATCGATCAGCCGCCGTTGTGCCGTTGGTGGGTGTGGCATCCAGCACACTGACCGAGTAAGAACGGCCCCCACCAGTTGCCGGTGAGCAATCGTCTCGAGCAGCAGTTTCTGGTATGTAGGTGGTAAAAATCACCTGGCCGCTGATGGTTAGCGATGGCGCCAGCACTTTCTCACCGCTGGTTGCCAGAGATAAACGCCAACCCTGCTTTTCTTTCAGATCATCCAGCGCATCAGAGGCGATCTCAACATCAGTAGAACCGATCAGATTGGCGGTAACGTCGTACAAATCGTCCTCTGTGATGGCGCGAAAAACATTGACGTCGGTCGTAGAGTTTTCTTCGTCGATCATGCCATAGCCTTCCGGAGCACCGAATACGCTATTTTGGCGGATCATATAAAAACGATCACTTACGGATGTCTGCAGTGGATGTGCTCTGTTACCGGTTCCGATCGACACAGATAAAAACTGCTTTTCACCATCAGACATCAATGCAACGTCAGGGCGATAAAAGAACCGACGGTTATCACCGGCATCAGTTCCAGAAAGATCTGCGATAACACCCCCGGTGACACTCGGCGTGATAGAAGACGAGAAGTTATCAATATCGAAGCGCCACACCTGCCCGCCCATATCACCGACGTATATCTGATCAGCCAGTCCATCACCATTCATATCGACAACACGTGGATCAGACGGAATGCTGTATTGCATCCTGGTATAAGAATCGGCATCACTCGCTGTGCTCCACAGCAGGTTGCCATTTTCCGCATTCACTATGAAAAGATCATTGCCAATGGTATCCGCTGACCGGATGTTGGCATTATCCTGCATTGGATCATAGCCACCACCAAAAATAAGCACCGTGGTTGGTGTGCCATTGATCGATATCTTGTTCAACATTGGCTTTGACCACGATTGACCAAGTTTTTCAAAACCCTCATCACCGCCATTGATCGACCACAGAAATTTCGGTGTGGCTTTGGTAGTCACATCGAGTGCTGTGTAATTTCTACCGCCCCTGCGCATGCCCATGTACAGGTAGGCGTGGTCTGTGCCGGAAGAAATGGTACCGTCGAGGTTTTCATCATCAACCCAAAGGGTGAAGTCACCATCTAATCCGTAAATCCGGTTAATAGTGCGCTCGTTCTTATAGTAAGGATCTAGATTTTCAAGAAGCTCAGGTGGCACGAAAGAATAGATTTCTTCGCCAGTGCCTGCATTCACTGCATGCAAATAGCCTTCATTAGTCCCTATAAAAACGACTGAATCGAAGCTGTCTTCAGTAGTGGTATAGGTGAGTACCATAGGACGCGAGTGTAACGGGTCACCCATGTGTTGACGGGTCGGTCCGTTAAATTCGTTGTCGACATCGACTCCTCTGGCCCACTCCAACAGATTGTCACGTTCAGCCGCAGATACATTGAGTATATCTGCGGTGATAAGTGTGTTGTCCACATCTATAGCATTGACAGTGTTGGTTAAATCCACAACATCAGTACCGGTATAGGTATAGACATTGCGATTTAGTATATTCAGTTGTTCTGCCGCTCCCCCTTCGGTCACGTTGCCACCATCGGCTTGCTTGGACCAAAAGCTATGAGCGCCGGCTTTTATCGCACCGGCAACAGGATCAAGTGCTACCACATCGTTTTTGTCTTTTACCTTGCCATCGAACCGGTATTTTTTCAGATTGCCCGACCAGCGCAATGTATTGTTAGGCTGAAAAAGGGCAAGGTACATGTCGTCTCTGTGCGATAGCCTGGAAAACTGATCAAGCGTAATCGCTGGTGCTGCAAACGAGTTATTACTATCAGTGGCGACCTCAAGTATTGAATCAAATGCGGACAGAAGAGACTTGGCTGAATCAGCAGTGAAGTGCTGACCCAAACCGGCGGTCGACACACTGGGTAACCAATCGCTTGAAAAGTTAAAACCGATGGTATGCGTGTTGATGCCATTGACATCTGTCAGATCTGCCGAGTGATCGGTTGTCGCCAGCCAATCAGCCAGCTCTGCACCACAGGTACCGCCCGATGTTGTAGCAGCAGCACAGGTAGTACCATCTGTATACAGCAATGTCTGCACATCGGTAACCGCGGCAGGATCATTTGAAGGCTGGCCATCCGTCAGTAAAACAATATGATTGGACTGACAGGAACTCTGCATTGGTGATGGGTGAGTAACGCCTATTGATCGCAGCTCCTCGCCTCGAAAGTACTGACCACCTTCCAGCAAAGCAGCAACCGTAGGTGTGCCGCCGCCAGCCACGAGCGAATCGATGGAAGCCAGCATTTCGCCACGATTTTCAGTGACAGGTTCAATGGGCTGATGCAACACATTACCGTAACTGGTGTAAGCCAACAGACCAACGTTTATATCACTGGTAGTGGACAGCAATTCTGTCAGGGCAGATTTGAGCTTATCCAGACGAGTGTCTGCGTTGTTTGTGTCGTCGATGTTGCCCATCGAACCCGACACATCTATCACAAACAGTACGTTGGCCTGCGAGGTATCCTGCCCGAAGAACACCTCAGTATCATCGGCGTTAACAGACGCAGAAAAAGTGATGCAGGCAGCGAGACAGAAATTGGCCAGTGGCAGCCTTGGTAGTCCAGGTAGCCAATTAAATCGCTTGTCTGTGCTCATAAAATAGTGTCCTTTGCAATGCCAACCAAATCCGCCCTGCCCATTGAGCGTTTTCTACATTACGTGCGTGGTTCAGTAGCGAGGTTGGCGGCAGATCTCAGAGGTTCCTGAAACTTGAGGCGTGACGTTGATCAGAATTTCGTCAATTATTAGACGCGTCACGTCAATTAACCGGATACCCCCGGTTTTGCGGCAAATTGTCACCACAACACTGGTATGCACTGAATTCAAAAGCCTGCCTGTGCTTTTACAAAGGGGGTATTCTCTGGTAGAACACAGTCTCCCCTGTTAATCACCGAGTACGTCGATGCGCGGAATAATCACGATACTGCTATTGATGTGTTCTATGCACAGTTTTGCTCTGCAGCCCTCTCCCGATCTGGGTCCGCAGCAGGTAGTGCGCTTCCAGCTGGACTCGTTGCGCACTAATACCGCCGACAACGATGGCATTGCATCAACCTTTACATTTGCCTCTCCGGCCAATAAGCGTATGACCGGCCCTTTGGCCCGGTTCAGTTCGCTGTTCGATAACCCCAGGTACGCCCCCATGCTCAACCATCAGAGCTCCGATATCGAACTACTCAGCAACGACGGCCGTTACGCAAAGTTTGCTGTGGAACTGATTGATCAGAATGGTTCTATTCATCACTACCGGTTCGAACTGTCCCGCCAGGTGGGCGGGTCTTGTACCGAATGCTGGATGACAGACAGCGTGATGTGGGCGCCGAAGCCCGGCCGTTCAGCCTGATCTGAATTAACCCCTCTCCCTTTAAAAAATTATAATGACGAACCAAAAACAGCGAACCGCCGTGGTAGGTGCATCGGGCTACACCGGTGCAGACCTGATACGACTGGCGCTGCGCCACCCGAATATCGACATCCGCGCGCTGACGGCAAATTCCCACGCCGGCAAACCGATTGCTCAGGTTTTTCCGCATCTTGCCAACCACAACCTGCCGACACTGATCAAAAACGAGGAAGTTGACTGGGACAACATTGATGTCGCTTTTTGCGGCTTGCCGCATGCCACCAGCCAACAGGTTATCAGGGACCTGCCGGACCATATCCGCGTAATCGATATTTCTGCAGACTTCCGGTTACGTGACCCTGAGTTGTACGAACAAACCTATGGATCAGCGCATGCAGCCCCACAACTGCAACAGCAGGCGGTATACGGGCTCACCGAGCACTATCGCGCTGAGATTGAAAGCACGCGACTGGTGGCATGCCCGGGGTGCTACCCGACGGCCGCACTGACACTGTTGCTGCCAGTGGTAAAACAGGGACTGATAGACGCCACCGATCTGATTATTGATGCTAAATCCGGCCTCACGGGTGCCGGGCGTGCACTAAAACAAAATACATTATTTGCCGAGGCGGGCGAAGGTATGTGTTCATATGCGGTGGGAACGCACCGGCACGCACCCGAGATTGAACAGGAACTATCACTTGCTGCCGATCAGCCCCTGGTCGTTAATTTTACTCCTCATCTGATTCCCATGAGCCGGGGCGAGCTTGTTACCTGTTACGCCAGACTGGCAGAAGGTGTATCGGTATCGGACTGCAAAGATACCCTGCAGAAGTTTTATCTCAACGAACCGTTTGTGAACCTGTCTCCGGATGGAGTGACTCCTCATACACAACATGTCAGAGGATCAAACCAGGTATCGCTGAATGTCTTTGAAGACCGAATTCCAGGCAGGGTTATACTGATTGCGGCGCTGGACAATCTGGTAAAAGGATCCTCCGGGCAGGCGGTGCAGAATTTCAATGTGATGTTTGGGCTGCCAGAGACAACCGGGCTGGAACAGCTGGCACTGTTTCCGTAACCTGATCAGCAGTCACCGGCGACTCGCACCTGCCATTGCGGCACGTAAAGAACCTGAAAACAAAATACCGGAGAGAGCATTCCCGTACTTGTAACGGTTTACTCCGGTCAACGTTCGGTACATACTAATTTCAGAAGTTACGGCTGTAAGTACATCAACCGCTTTCCACGCCCAAGTGCAACAGGAGGAAAACATTGAAAGGTCGCTACGCACTATCTGCATTGGCCCTGACAATTTCGCTCACCGTGGTATGTGGCTCTGCGCAGGCACAATCCACCGTTGAGATCACCTGTGGTCAGATCAATCAAAACGACTCTACCGAAGCTGCTCTTGCACAAAGACTGGCCTGCTATAACAGCGAGCTAGATGGTCTGTCTTTGCTGATCGGAAACCTGCTGAAAGAACGTGAGCAGTTGTCAGTTTTAATGGATGGCGATACCGGTACCGCCATGTCCGGCTCTACAATGGACGACCCGACAATCAACGCGCAACTGGAAACTATTGAGCAACTGCGCCTGGAGAGATCAGAACTCAGCTCGCAATTGCATCGCGAGTTGATAGAGAAGCACGAACAACTGTTGAGCAAGGAAGCAGAGGATCGTCTGCTGAGAAACTACTCACAGGCCTACCTTGCTATTGCAGATGAAAATGTCGAGCTGGTGGCGCGTATTAAAACACTGAACGAAGAACGTTCTGCATTACAGCAGGAGCTCGACGATGCAGTTCAGGACAAAGCGAATTTGGCAGCACAGATAGGCAACTACGAAGAAACACTTAACGACTATTCGCAACAAAAGGTACGTCTGTCTCAGGATCTGGAACAAGCTGCTGCACTTACAGAAGATTTAAAAAACCAATTGCTGACCAACTCCAACGTAATAATGGAGCATACCGAAACAATCGCGTCGCTTGAGTCAGATAAATCGGCCGCTGCGAACGAAGCCCGTGAACTACAACAACAGATTGACGCATCAGCACAGGAAACGGACACACTGGCAGCGTCACTGAAAACTGCTGAGGCCCGGGAAGCCGCACTGCAGGATAAATACAACAGTGCCGTTCAGGAAAGCACATCTCTGTCTAAAGAAATTGCTACCTACAGAGCCACAGTCGCAGATTTGTCAGCGCGTAAAACACGACTTACAAATGACATGGAAAAATCGCAGTCTTTCAGCGAAAAACTGAAAAGTCAGCTTTTAAACAACGCAGCATTAATCCAAAGCCAGTCTCAAAACGTGGTATCGCTGCAAACACAAAATCAAAACTCTGAAAGCGAATCCAACCGCATAGCTAATGCACTGGCTATCAGCAAGCAGACTCACGCTAAGGATTTACATTCCGCCCAGGCACGACTGCAGTCGCTGAACGGGCAACTCGCTTCTGTGACCGAAGAAAGAAACAACATCGTTAAAACGGCAGAGCAGGCCTCAATCGAAGCCAGTAACAATCTTGATGCTGCACAAGAAAATATCTATGCGTTAGAAAACGAAATCGAGGGCCTGAAAGATGAACGCATAGCAGTCAGCACACAACTGGATTCGGCAGATAAACTGCTTGCCGAGAAAAAGGATGTAATCGCCTCACTGACTGCTGATGGCAACAAGCAAACCATGGAGCTGGAGGCGCTGAAAACCGAATTGACTCAAAGCCAGGAAAAACTTAATCAGGCGTTGCAGGAGCAGAGCACAGCAACAACAGACAATGAAGGTTTGAAAACACAACTAGCTGCGTTGCAGCAGCAGACTGTGGATGGTCAGAACGCAATAGAGAAACTGCAAAGCGAAAACGCCGCCTCGATGGAATCAATAAACCAGCTCACTTCAGAAAAAAGTGAGTTGGTAGAAAGCCTGAACGCTCTGCAGTCTCAACACGATAAAATCGCAGACAATTTACAGAAAGTGCAAGATGATCTTGCTGCTGCAAACTCAACTAACGACAATGCGACAACAGAAATCCAGACACTGAAAGCCAGCTATGACAAGCTGCAAAATGAACTTAGCGGTACCACGAGTGCGCTGAACGCCGCCGATGAAGCGTTACTCGAAAAGCAAAATGAGCTCGCTTCGCTGCAAAACGAAAAGAACAATGCCGATAAACAGACCGCAGCTCTGCAGGATAAAGTGACCTCACTGGAAGCGTTACTGAGTGAGAGCCAAAACAATAACGACACGGTTGCACAAAGCCTGGCAAAAATTAAAACCGAACTGGATGCCTCTAATCAACGGCTCACTGATCAACAGAATCAATTACAGCAACTTCTGGAAGAGAAAGAGTCTATTGTCAGTGCGCTGAACCAGGTAAAAACTGACACGCAGTCACTGGCCAGGGAAATTCAACAGGATCTTACCAACGCCGACGTACAGATTGATGTACTTCCGGATAATACGATCGGGATGAAAGTTGCTTCCAGCCAGCTTTTTAGAACGGGCAGTTCTGTGCTGAGCAAACAAGGTAAATCACTTCTTGGCGAGATTGCTCAGGCGCTGCAAAAGTCCAGTACGAGACGAATCCTGATTGAAGGTCACTCAGACAACGTGCCTCTGGGGGCCAAGCTTGCACGAATTTTCGAAGATAACACTGGCCTGGCGATGGCGCGTGCCAGCTCAGCGGCCGCCTTTTTCTCTCGGGAAGCAGGGTTACCCGCACAGCAACTCAGCATCAGCAGTGCCGGGGACAGCAGACCCATTGCAACCAACGACACAGAGGAAGGTCGTCAGAAAAATCGCCGCGTTGAAATTATGCTGCTACCTCTGGATACAAACAGCGAAGGATAGCGTTGCGGACGCTCTGGATCGCAGAGCGCCAGTATGTTGCACGTAGTGAAGCGATTGGTGAGTGATCACCCGAAGTAATCACCCGAACAGGGGAAGTGCTCTACTGAGGTGCCTCTTGAGTGAGGCTTGCTTCTGTTGATCTTTCGATGACACCGGACTCGGCAAGACCGGGCTGATAGTCTTGTCCACCCCACTGAACAATGGATCCGTTACTTTTCAATGCCATGCTGCTGTAGTCGCTGGCAAAAATGTTAACGACTCGCTCCAGCTGCAAAGGGACGTCACACTGATGAAACACGTTGTGGCCCCACGCGACAACAGTCCCGTTACTACGCATTGCGAGACTATGGCTTCTTCCCGCAGCAATCATCACTACCTCATTGAGCCAGTCAGGAACATCAATCTGACCGTAGCGGTTCAAGCCCCAGCCTACGACGTGTCCGGCCTTAGTCAGAGCAAGACTATGATTCCGACCAGAGCAAACCGCTGCGATTTCACCCGAAACAGAATCAGGAATATCCAACTGGCCGTAGGCATTGCAGCCCCACGCAACAACATTTCCGTCCTGACGCAGCGCAACGCTGTGAAATGCACCAGGCGCAATCGCTATGACATCATTCAACTGAGGGGGGGGACAAAAGTCAGGATTCATTAAACGTACTGAACACGGCCAGATCTCTATATAGCTGGCGTTCGGAGTTTGCGCCAACAGGAATTAGAGAATGCCAGACCCGACCCTTATTTAGAACGCAGGGAGCCGCTTCGTGACCAAGGTTTACATTAATCCACAATTCCATGTGGCACGTTCGGGAGTCTTTTATATCCGCAGGATGAAGCGATGAACTGAGCAGCGACGGTTACAGTTCGCAGTTGTAGCAGCGATTCGTATCGTTTCTGAAACTTGTTAAGAGGGGAGTATTGAGGCAGTAAACGGGGCAGCCTGACATAATCTGGCTGACAGAAAAAAGGGGCAACGACAAAGCGCTGCCCCACCCCCAATCGGATATCACATACCGTATAAACAGGTACCGTTGATGTGTCACAAAGTTTAGCATCAACCGCGACAAACCCGAAACCGTAATTTGAAGGTAGAATGGCTGAAAAGCGACGGTATTGATATCACTAAGCTAAAAGATACTGTCGTTGTCATCTACCAAACCGGAGCACTGAGCTTTGTTGATTGAATTTGAAGGCGAGAATACGGGTCGTATTACGATGTTTGGCGATGTTGCCACAAAGTTGCTGAAGCTCATGGGTCAAAGTGGACAACCCGAGGGAGCCTTGCGGGAAGAAGATATTCCTGAAGCGCTCAGTCACTTAAAGTTGGCACTGGCAAATATGCAGGAACCCGAAACGGAAGACGATGAGGAAGCAGAGACGCCAGTCAGCCTGCATACTCGTGCGCAACCGCTAATAGAATTGCTGGAGTCGAGCATCGAAAAAGGTGGCTACTTTATGTGGAAAGAGCAGTAAGCACCCAATGCCCCCGGATCTGGTGAATAGTGGGTATGCAAAGTCAGGTGAACAGACTTTTTACAGTCGCGCAGAACAAGGCGAACAACGCAGGTCTAGTAGAGACTAAATCTTGATCAACAATGATCAACGCCGCTATCGCGTTTGTGGCGAGGCAAAGTGTTATCGAACGTTCCCGCATGCCCCACTAGGTCGAACCGCTGGGCAAATCCGCCTCACGGACAAACTTACAAACCTGCTTGGTGTCGGACGAAATAAAATCATCGAATCTGCCACCTCCGTAGTCAATAGCCGTTTCGAAAACGCGTCTTTGATTAAAGTAGACCTGATCATCATCACGAACTGACCAGTTGCCTGACGGTTTGGCGCTACGTTCCGTTGCCCCGATAACCAGCTTTCCGTCCCGATGAAATCGGTACATAAAATCGCCATCGGCAACTTTGTCCCAAAAAGCGGTATTGTTTTCAGCATCAATTCGAAAACGATACTCTGAGCAACTCCATTGGGTATCACTGAGAAACGATCTGGAAAAGCCGGAAAACAAGCCTGACTGCTTTAACGACAAATCGGATCGCGTATATTGCACCTTCACCAGAGTCGTTGGTTGAGGGTTAGTTGTAGCCAGGCAACGGTTACCCTGTGAATCATTGATCCAGCGACTTTCACCGATGCCGGCCTGATCACACGCGACCACACACCAGTTTCCACCATCAATCGACCATCCGGTCAACGGTGTGCCAGCGGTACTGGAACATACCGGAACGATGATAGTTTGCGTTCGCTCCGGAGCTTCAGCCACATCAAAGAAGCGCGACAACCTGGCTTCCTGAGCTACTATTGCCGTTCTCGGGCTGTAATCCGGTGCAGATCCGGCACATGCCTGAAGCAGAGTCAGCGTAACGATCAAAAGCGTTGTTTTGCTACAGCCAATCACTATAATCTGCCCGGTCAGTCCGTTGCTGCTATTTAAAGACAATCAATCGGGCCATGCAACCATGTACTGGCCCGTTGAAATTACTACACGACAATTATCTGGGAACGGAAAACTGGGTGCAATTATGCGGATCTGCAGGGGCAAAACCGTAGGGACTCGACTTGTTCGGTGGTCTGGCTTCTATGTCTGCAACATCGCTGGCGAGAGCCGGAAGCCCAGTTGCATACTGAGCAACTCCTTCAACACCCAACGCCTGTACTCGAGCAGTGATCACCACATCAAACCACCAGGCATTGCTTTGCGGATAAGCCATCGAAAAGAACCCGACGCCGTTTGCATCTGTCGTAATCTGCCCGCCAATTACTGTCGGGGCGTTTACCGGATCAGCATCGAGTAACCCCGGGTCACTGGGATCAAGCATGCCATTTTCGTTAACGTCTTCTGTGATATCCAGAATTCTATTGTTGTTTAGGTCTTCAGTAGGACAGACAAATCCATCAAGAAGCGCCCACACATCGTCTTCTCCGTCTTTGTCACTGTCGTAGGTATTGAGCTCGCCATACGTGTAGGAGGTGGGAATCATGGACACAAGAATCGTTGCATCTGGTACCGGACGCCCGGCACCATCTGTCACTTGTACCAGTCCGGCCTTTCTATAGCGCGTATCTGAATCTGCTTCTGAAACCGTGCCTGCCAAACCGATGATGACATTGAGCTGACGCTCGGTCACGGTTAAATTCGTGGAGGCACTGACACTCGGGTCGGTAGCCAATGCACCATCAACAGCAGCGGTCGCCGTGACTATCAGCTCATCCTGTGAAGTGGGAATATCACCTGCCTGAAAAGTAATCCTCGCCTCACCATCTGAATCGGTCAGCGCAGATACCGGCGCCAGAGTACCACCACTGAGATAGGCACTACTGAAATCCACTGCAACACCACTAACCGGATTGCCAAACGCATCAGTAACTTTGGCGAGGAGCGTGCTGGCATTACCAGTCGCAACACTTGCCGGGGTTGCCTCTATCACGATATCAGCGATATCGACAGCGACAAAGTTAACGTCGTACTGAGAAAAAGGATCAGCATCGTTAGCATCAGTAAAAGCAACGGTGGTTATTCCGGCTGCTCGAGAGATCAGCTCAATTGTTGCGACACCAGCGTCATCTGTTACCACCAGTGTACTTGCTGCTTCTGAAGCCGCATCACCGGGGACACGAACAACACCCGAGGTAATACTAAACTTCAATGTTTCACCGACCACCGGTACACCATTTCGCTGCCACAACACCGAGAACAATTCTGGAGTATCTACTCTCAACGCATCATATGATGCCGGTGCTACGGGCTCGACGATAGTTAAAGTATCAGCTGCCACCTGAATCTCGTGCGCTTTAGTCACCGTAGTGCCTAATGCTTCAACAGTGATGGTATCGCTACCGGCAAGACTGCCGACAATCACCTGCGCTTTTCCTGCAGCATCGGTCGTGACGGTGTCAGCACTCAGGCTGTTACCAGCGGCTGAATTGATTGAGATAATTTCATTGGCAATAGGCTGATCGTTGCCACCGGTCAATGTAATTTCGAGCTCAGCAGTATTCCCGCTAACAAGAGCGGTCGGGCCTGACACCGCAAGGCTGCTGCCATTAGTCACTACCAGCACACTACCCACTTCATCATCTACCTGAGCCGTAACCGTAATTTCCTGATTGCGATAGTCGCCCTGCAGGCTCAACTCGGCATTTGCTTGTCCTGCCTCATTCGTGACAGAAGATATATTTTGCAGTACACCACCGGTTGAGGAAAAATCAACGGTTTTACCACTGATTACGCGGTTGTTTTCGTCAGTTACCAGCGTGGTTATTCTGGCAATGTCATTACCGCCGGTTTCAATAGAAGATTCATTGCTGATCACACGAATGCGAATGGGTGTTACCACCGCCTGCACGTTCTCGACAACATTCAACTCAAACTGCTGATCGACCGTGCCATCCACCGCCACAACAGTAATCACGTCCGCACCGGCCGTAGTACTTACAGCCACACGGGCAACACCATTGGCATCGGTTGTAGCAGAGTTTTGGCTGAATGTATTTCCAGCTTCAGATTGAAACGAGATCAGCTGGTTTGGAATTGGCTGATCGTTACCTGCAGCAAGCGTGAATTCAAGGTCAGCGGTCTCACCAAGAATAATAGTTTCCGGTGCAACCATGCTTAACGCTGTACCAGCTGCTGCCACCAGGATACTGGTAGACTGACCGTTCATGGTAGCCGTTACGGTGATGTTTCGATTACGGTAGTCGCCTGCCAGACTCAGCTGAGCGTTTGCTTCACCGGTTTCATTGGTGGTTGCCTGAATGTTCTGCAACGCGCCGCCATCAGATGAAAACTCAACAGTCCGGTCTGCAACAACACGATTTTGATCATCAGTAACCACAGCGGTGATTATCGCTGTGTCCGCCGCGCCTGTTTTTAGGCTGGGAGAATCTGTCAGCAGCCGAACCTGTTCATTGGCGGCCAGTGCCGCAGCTATCGCGAGTTCTTCTGTCTCTTGCTGACTTGCATCATCTGTGCGCCCCGAGCATCCGCCCAGCCAGACTACACTTGCCAGTAAAAGTGCCAGTGTCTTGTTCATTGTTGTTCTCCTGGAGCCCTCGCCGATGAGTTGCCGCATTACACCCGCCACCCTGCTAGTACTTTCCGAAGTAGCGATGGAAACCAATACCTATTGATCTCATTGCTTCCGGCCCGCCCATATAGAAGTATTCGATATTCACAGCCGTTTGATCTGTGCCAAACAGGTTCAAACCGAATGCAAAAGCACCACCAGCCTGCAGATCGTTGACCTCAACCGCCTCGCTATGTGTTCTTATCGAGGTACCAATAGAGGCGTAGGTCATCACATTATTCGTCCACGTGTAGTGGTAACGAAACATAGCAGCGGCGTATTGAGTCACCGGATCCTGAAAAATACTGGACGGCTGATCAGAACCAGCACCGAATCGCCCTTCCAGCGCAAACCCTCTCGGGAATACATAGCCGAAGGTTGCATTGAACACGTTCATGTCCTGACCGACGCCTTCTTCTTCATCAAGATCACTGTTGGATATCAGCAACCCGAGATAGAAATCAGACCGATTCCAGTCATCAAGGAAATCCATGGTGTTCGCCTTGATAGCATCCAGTCTGGCAGCGCCCGCACTACCAGTCATGGCCGCGAACACCGCCGCACAAACCAGTGTTTTTTTCATTGAGGATCTCCGCTCGTTCAATCTGTTGTCGTGCAGCAATAAATGCACTGTGTTCCCGGTGTCGTACACACGAGTTCACGGGTTCTCCTCAACAGGACGGCAAGATGGCGAACAAACTTTAGAGTAAACTTTCACTGTGTGGTCGCAGCATCGTGATTTTAAACACAAAACTACTCAGGCCAGCCTTGCAGCGGCAGGTAATTTCATGGCCGGTCGTTTCTAACAAACCGGTAAAGCGTTAATCAATCGCAATTAAACCCTGTTGGCTATGCACTTATACTGCCGCCCGAGCAACAGGAATACCGCTAAGTGACCATAAAACTTCCCTACCTGATGGCAGTGACTTTTGCCGCACTCGGTGTGTTCTATATCACAACTACCCAGGGTCTCAGTGCAGCGCCATCCGCAACCATTAACTCGCTGGATGCAACGCAATACGATTTGGCGGTCGGTGGTAAAACCAGGCTCATCAGTTTTTACTCACCAGATTGCCCGATCAGTAAGCGCGACACCGCCAACCTTAACGCGCTGCACGCCCAGTTCACTGACCAACCGGTTGAGGTAGTCGCTGTGGCTATGTCTTATGACGCCAGAGAAGCCATTGATGCGTTCAGTAAGACGCGTCAGGTTAAATATGAAGTAGCGCACGATACTGACGGATTGATCGCTGCAGCATTTCCCGGCGTGCGATTCACGCCAACCACTTTCCTGATTGACGAGACCGGCAATATTGTCTGGAAACACACTGGCCGTATGCCTTTAGCGCAGGTTAGCGCACAGATTTCAAGCCTGTTGAGTGACTCGCAAATTGCGGTACTGTCTCGCTGAGTAAATTACAGTGGCTTTACGCCACGTTCCGGCTGACCTTCCGGAAAAACCAGCGGTGCGAGTTCTTCAAGGGCACCGCGGTAAACATCACGCTTGAAGAAAATCACCTTGCGCATGGGCAACCAGTAGTCAACCCACTCCCAGCTATCGAATTCAGGCTGATCGCTGTGATCGAGTTTCACGTGTGACTCATCGCCCACCAGGCGCAGCATGAACCAGATTTGTTTCTGACCGATACACAACGGGTGCTGGTGTTTTCGAATATAACGCGAAGGCAGTTTGTAGCGCAGCCAGTTGCGGGTACAGCCCATGACTTCAACGTGATTTTTGGCGAGACCGGTTTCTTCTTCCAGCTCGCGGAACATGGCCTGTTCAGGTGTTTCTGAGCGTTTGATTCCTCCCTGCGGAAACTGCCAGGAATCCTTACCATAGCGACGCGCCCAGAAGACTTTCCCCGTGCCGTCACTCAGGACAATACCCACATTTGGTCTGAAACCGTCGGAGTCAATCATGCTGGCACCAGTTATTTTCGCTCTACTTTTCTACCAGATTTTTCCACAAACCCGTGTTGGCTTCAACGCGGCACTTTGAGCAGCATTCATATTATCAGGTGCCCGCTGATTTTCCGCTTGCCAGTACCTGCATTAGTTCAGGTTTTAGGCAGTGTTACCCCTCGCTGCCCCTGATATTTTCCCGCCCGATCAGCATAGCTGGTCTCGCAGACCTCGTCAGATTCCAGAAACAGCATTTGTGCCACGCCCTCGTTGGCGTAGATCTTTGCTGGCAGCGGAGTGGTGTTCGAGAATTCCAGCGTAACATGCCCTTCCCACTCCGGCTCCAGCGGTGTGACGTTGACGATAATCCCACACCGCGCATAGGTGGATTTGCCCAGACAGATCGTCAGCACATTTCGTGGAATCCGGAAATACTCCACGGTGCGCGCCAGCGCAAAAGAATTTGGCGGGATGATGCAAACATCATTTTGTACATCAACAAAACTCTCGGTATCGAAGTTTTTCGGATCGACAACCGCGTGATTGATGTTGGTAAATATCTTGAATTCCGCCGCACAGCGAACATCGTATCCGTAGCTCGAAGTACCGTACGACACAATCTTGTTATCTTGCGCATCGCTACGCACCTGGCCTGCTTCAAACGGCTCGATCATGCCGTGCTCGGCCATCTCTCGAATCCAGCGATCTGATTTTATTGCCATGAGTGAAACTCAGGTCGACTGAATGACAATATTTGGAAAACTGGCACTGTAGTCTTTTGCCTGGTTAGCCAAGGTCGCTGCAGCTTTACGTGCAATTGCCCGGTATTTTTGAGAAATTGCGCCCTCCGGGTCGCTGACTACGGTGGGCTTGCCGCCGTCCACCTGCTGTCTGATCGACATATCCAGCGGCAGCGCTCCCAACAGATTCAGATCATAATCGTCTGCCATTTGCGCACCACCACCACTGCCGAAAATCGCCTCCTCATGGCCACATTCGCTACAAACGTGGGTACTCATGTTTTCGACAATGCCGAGGATCGGCACTTCGACCTTTTCAAACATTTTCAGGCCCTTGCGAGCATCGAGCAGCGCAATATCCTGCGGTGTCGTGACAATAACAGCACCACTTACCGGTACTTTCTGCGCAAGTGTGAGCTGCGTATCACCGGTACCCGGTGGCAAATCGATCACTAAGTAATCCAGATTGCCCCAGTTAGTGTCATTAAGCATTTGCTCAAGCGCCTGGGTGACCATAGGGCCGCGCCAGATCATCGGGGTTTCTTCATCGATCAGATAACCGATAGACATAGTCTCGATGCCATAATTGCACATCGGCTCGATAGACTTGCCGTCTTCGGATTCCGGCTGGCCCGACAAGCCCATCATGCGTGGCTGACTGGGCCCGTAAATATCAGCATCGAGCAAACCGACAACGCCGCCCTCGTGAGCGAGCGCTAAAGCCAGATTCACAGAAGTGGTCGATTTACCCACCCCGCCTTTGCCGGACGCCACAGCAATGATGTTCTTAACGTTTTCCATTCGCTTGACACCGTGTTGCACCGAGTGCGCGATGATTTTGGTGCCAATGTTTATAACGGCCTGATCGATACCTTCGAGCGCTGTAAGCATGGGCGTCAGTGTCGCTGTCATTTCATCATGCAAGCCGTTGCACGGGTAAGGCATGACGATGTCGACTTCGACACTGCTGCCGTTGATTTTCACGTCGCGAACGCATTTACCAGCCAGCAGATTCTTGCCGGTATTGGGATCGGTGTAGCCAGCGAGCACCTGCTCGACGGCAGCCTTGTCAGTGGTAGACATTAACTATCCTGTCCTGGTTGATCTGTGATTATCGAGATGCCGGTATGATACACCAGCTCAGCACAGGCAACGTGCAAACATCGCCTCACGACTGTCTGTATACCCGGCATATTCCTACTGTGAGTTACGGGTGACCCGGAATATCGGGTTCATCACAGTTGCGGTGTTATCGCCGTGTCTCACGGTTTACAGCAATCCTCCGGCGACTAAAACAGCTATACTTTGTGCCCCCTGACGAAGCAGCTACCCTCAGCATGAATCAATCAATCCCGCCGGACCACGGAGACGCCAGAGAAATTCTGGTCACGGCAGCACTCCCTTATGCAAACGGACCAATTCATCTGGGCCACATGCTCGAATATATTCAAACGGATATCTGGGTGCGATTTCAGCGCATGCGCGGCCACCAGATTACCTGGGTATGGGCTGACGACGCACACGGTACACCGATCATGCTGTCCGCGCAAAAAGCAGGCATTGAACCGCAACAGCTGATCGATGAAATCAAGCGTGAACACGAACAGGACTTCGTTGATTTCGAGCTGAGCTTCGATAACTTTCACACCACCCATTCTGATGAAAATCGCTACTTCGCCGAGCTCATCTATACCCGCCTGAAGGCAGGTGGGCATATTTCAACGCGTGAGATCGAGCAACTCTACGACCCAGAAGCAGAAATGTTTCTGCCAGACCGTTTCGTTCGTGGCACCTGCCCCAAATGCAAAACCGAAGATCAGGACAGCGACGCCTGCGAGAACTGCAGCTCCACCTACGACGCCACCGAGCTACTCAATCCGCGCTCGGTAATTTCAGGCGCCACGCCAGTTAAAAAACTCTCGGAACAGTATTTTTTCAAGCTTGGCAACTTTGAAACGATGCTGCGTGAGTGGACCCAGGGTGAGCAACTACAACCGGAAATAAGTAACAAACTTAAAGAGTGGTTTGACGGCGGATTAATGGATTGGGATATCTCGCGTAATAAACCCTACTGGGGTTTTGAAATACCCGACGCCCCGGGTAAGTATTTCTATGTCTGGCTGGATGCGCCAATCGGCTATATGGCCAGCCATAAGCATTTGCTGGGTGACAATACCGAGGAATTCGATAAGTACTGGCAGTCCGGCTCAACGACTGAGTTGGTGCATTTCATCGGTAAAGACATAGCCTACTTCCATACGCTGTTCTGGCCTGCTGTGCTGGAAGGTGCTGGCTTCCGGAAACCAACTCAGGTGCACTGCCATGGCTTCTTAACGGTTAACGGTCAGAAAATGTCCAAGTCCCGTGGCACCTTTATAAAGGCCAGAACTTACCTTGATCACTTATCACCGGAATATATACGTTACTACTTTGCGGCAAAACTCAATGCCAAAGTGGAAGACATCGATTTAAACCTGGAAGACTTTGTTGCCAGAGTAAACTCTGACCTGGTAGGAAAAGTCGTGAATATTGCCAGCCGTTGTGCCGGCTTTATCACCTCACGCTTTGACGGCACATTATCCGGCAGCCTGCCCGACACTACATTGTTTGAAGAATCTGCAGCCGCTGGTGATGTGATCGCACAGGCTTTTGAATCCAGAGAATATAGCAAGGCAATACGGGAAATTATCGCGCAGGCAGATAAAGCCAATCAGTACATTGCAGAACATGCACCATGGACGCTAATCAAAACACCAGGCAGCGAACAGCAGGTACACGAGATTTGCACACTTGGCATCAATCTTTTCAGAAATCTGATTATCTACTTAAAGCCTGTCATACCCGATATTGCCAATCACACTGAAACATTTCTAAATCACGACGCCCTTCTGTGGCACGATTCAAAATCACCATTACTCAACCACAAAATAGAAAAATTTAAACCACTAATAAAACGCATCGAGCCTGAGACCATCGAGGCCATTATTACTGCGTCTAAAGAAAGCATGATAGAAACCACTGCAGTGCAATCCGGACCATTGCACGATGATCCTATTTCACCTGAAATCACCTTTGACGACTTTGCCAAAATCGATTTGCGAGTTGCCACCATAACCGACGCCAGTCATGTAGAGGGTGCAGATAAGTTATTGCAACTGACGCTGGACCTCGGTGGCGAAACCCGCAATGTTTTTGCAGGGATAAAGTCTGCGTACAGTCCTGAAAAACTCATTGGCAAACAAACTGTGATGGTTGCCAACCTGGCACCTCGCAAAATGCGCTTTGGCATGTCGGAGGGTATGGTGCTGGCGGCAGGCCCCGGTGGCAATGATTTGTTTGTATTAACACCCGATGCCGGAGCAACTGCCGGTATGCGAGTTAAGTAACTAAATGTCAGAGCTGTTGCTCATCCTGCTCGGTACTGTATTGGTTAACAACTTCGTGCTGATCAATTTCCTCGGTCTGTGCCCGCTAATGGGCGCATCGAGACAGCTTTCTACCGCCGTTGGTATGGGCCTGGCAACTACCTTTGTACTCACTATCGCGTCTGTCAGCAGTTTCGCATTTAACCTGTGGGTACTTGCACCACTAGGGCTGCAATATCTGCAATTGATCTGTTTTATCCTGATCATTGCAGGACTGGTGCAATTTACTGAGCTCTATATTCGTAAAACCAGCCCGCTACTGCACAGTGTACTTGGAATATTTCTGCCACTGATCACCACCAACTGTGCGGTGCTGGGTGTCGCACTGCTGAGTATTCGTGAAAATACATCGCTGCTGGATGCCGCCGTCTATGGTTTTGGTGCAGCTATAGGTTTTACCATTGTGCTGGTATTGTTTTCAGCCATACGGGAACGGTTAGAGGTCGCGGATGTACCATTGCCTTTTCGCGGCACGGCAATAGCCCTGATAAGCGCCGGGTTCATGTCTCTTGCGTTTATGGGCTTCAGTGGCATGGGATAAACCCGTGACCGGACTTGTGGTGATTACCCTTCTGGCAGCGATCATTGGCGCAATACTCGGATATGCGTCATCCTGGTTTGTTGCCGACAACGATTCCCTGGTCGAAAAAATTGATCGGCTGCTGCCTCAAACCCAGTGTGCCCAGTGTGGCTATCCAGGTTGCCGACCGTATGCCGAAGCGCTTGCCAATGGCGATGCGCAGATTGATCAATGTCCTCCCGGCGGCAGTGAGGGGATTGCTGCCCTTGCAGCACTGCTGGATAGAAAAGTCATACCGCTTAATCCGGAGTATGGCGTGGAAAAACCGGTAAGCCTTGCCTTGATCAGAGAAGAAGAATGTATTGGCTGCACGCTTTGTATAAAGGCCTGTCCGGTTGATGCGATTGTCGGCGCACCAAAATTAATGCACACCGTCATACTTGATCACTGCACCGGTTGCGAGCTTTGCCTGCCACCTTGCCCGGTAGATTGTATCGATCTGGTGATCAGAGACGCTGTATGACTGTGTTACCACTCTTTCAATTCAGGCGTCGAGGCATTCACTGGCATAAGCCCGATGCACCTGTCATTGAATCACTGCCGTTACCCGACATATTGCGTTTCCGTGTATCCCGGGCTTGCGGCCAGACAGCTGACATTTCAGTGAGCATTGGTCAACGGGTACTGAAAGGCCAGCCACTGACACACAGCACAGACATCAGCATGGCGATGATTCATGCCAGCAGTTCAGGCGAGGTCACGGGTATTCACAATGGCACAATCACTATTGCGACAGATGGACTGCATCAGTCCATTGTTCCGCAACACTGTGATACTTCAGCATTATCTAGAGAAGTTCTAGTTCGTATAGCACATAACACCGGATTAATAGGACAAGGAGGTGCAGGTTTTCCATTGGCAAAAAAACTCGAAGCACTGGCATCGCCTGCACAGTTGCTATTGGTTAACGCTGCAGAATGTGATCCGCTCATGCACTGTGATGATGCGCTAATTCAATCAAGATCAACAGAAATTATTCAATCTCTCAACACTATTGCCAGCGCCTGCGGTATAAAAAATATTGTCATTGGAATTGAAGACAATAAACCCGCTGCAACAGATGCGATAAACCAGGCAATTGCCAATGCGATAGAAAATACAGAGGCAGGAATCGATTTTAAGATCGTCCCGGTTACTGCAATTTACCCCAGTGGCGCTGAACGAATACTTCTTGAACTATGCACTGACATCAAAGTGCCAGGTCAATCCAGTCTGGCAGCCTGCGGGGTACTCTCCATGAATGTCAGTACCTGTGATGCACTGGGACGCTCGATCAACACCGGGCTACCACCACATTCACGAATTACTACCGTTGTCAGTCCGGGTGGAGAACTACATAACTTTGAGGTTTTACTCGGCACCCCTGTTCGACACCTATTCGAACATCTTCGCTTAACCGAGCAACAACTTCACTGCTCTATCACCCAGGGAGGGCAGATGATGTACACAGCAATAGATCATGACGCCCCAGTTACTCAGCGCAGCAATTGCATCAATTTCAATGAGAGTAAAAAAGCAATCGCTACGCCCTGTATCCGCTGCGGCGCCTGCTCTGATGTGTGCCCGGCAAACCTGTTACCACAAACGCTGCATAAAGCCGCCACGCTATTCAATGCAGAACAACTGCAACATGCCCGACTGCCGGACTGTATCGAGTGTCGTTGCTGCGATGTGGTTTGTCCCAGCCAGATTCCGCTGACACAACAATTCAAACAGGCTAAACAACAAATGCTGCAGTTACAGCAGGAACAGCAGGCTGCAGCAATTGCCAGACGGCGGTACGAAAAACGTGAGCAGCGCTTACTTGCTCAAAG
>CALLLY010000041.1 GCA_938008205.1 uncultured Granulosicoccaceae bacterium | reverse complement strand
CCTCGGCGCTGAGACACTGATCCGCGCTCCGCAGGTAAACGTTTGTCCGAGTCAGCACTCTGATTCACAGTATTTTAAGGAAACCCGAAGCGTAAGCGAGGCAAAACTACATTGCTGAACTGCTGCGCGCGAGTGGATGATATTTTGTCTTTGCCGCTTACCGTAACTGACGCGTTACTGCATTAAAACAACAACTACCAGGCAAAAAAAAAGCGACCGGCGCTCTGGATTCGCTGGCCGCTCTTTTCACCGGTTTTACCGGATCAGCAGGTTACCGACGGCGCGATACTGCAACAAAAGTGATACTCGAAATTAAAAGGCAAGCGACTACTGCAGTCATCGAAGGTGTCTCTGTGTGTGTTTGGCTGATGCGTGCATTATGCAACACCTTAGGTTCATAAAAAGAGATTCGGTTAGCATTTTGAGTCATTTCGTATCATTTTCTTTACATATAATTTTATCAGAATGAAAAACCATAAAAACCACCATACCCCGCCGGTTCCGCCACCACTAACCGCTGGCGCCTCCACAAGGTCTGCAGGCGATTCAACCCACTTCAACATTCGCTCAATTGCTTTGCCGGTTGCTGCAGCACTGGCTGGCGAGCCCGCCAGGCACAGCTCAGGAGAGATGCATAAATCTAGCGTGTGTTCCCCCTCACCAATGAGGTGCAACTCGCTACCGCGATCATCGCAGCTAATGGTGCGACTGACGACAGCAACAGACGCACCGACGCTTGCCGGCCCTTGATTCGCGTTGCCCGACAAGCTGTTGCACAGACGCTCGGATTGTCTGGCCGGCAGCAGCGAATCGGACTCGCCGTGCAGCATATAAACCGGCGGATAGCGTGCCGGGTCTGCTGCAATTATTGCCGGGAAGCTATTTTGCTGAATCAATGCGGATGACACATCAATGCCATCAAGCTCAGACCCTGTCACCGCTTCAATAATCCGTTGACCCTGAGGATTATTGTATTCACCGTTTCGATACTGGCTGGCAAAATCTGCAAAGTCAGTAGGCGCATAGAACAACACGGCCGAGGCTATTTCTGCAGGTCTTTGCACAGCCAGTGACAACGCCAGATGCCCCCCGGCAGATTGCCCGAACACCACTGGCTGACCCGATGCACCGAATCGCTGTTGATTGGCAAGCACCCAGTCAAAGGCATCATTGGTATCCTCCGTTATCTCCGAGAGGCTCGCGTTATGGCACGCTGCCGTTGAATCCGCTGAACCAATCAATCGGTAGAAAGGCGCGAACACCACATAGCCCTGATTCACAAAGTGAGTTGCCATGTGCTCAACCCCCAGAAAACCACTGCCTCGACGCTGCCAACTGCCACCGTGCAATGCGATCAGTGTCTTTTGATTAGAGGCTGAAGGGCTACTGGCATACACCCGCATTTCCAGAGCACACTCACCCGCATCGTTTTGCACAGCCTTGTACTGCAAACGCTGGCTAAACGGCTGTTTCTTTCCCCGCAAGCCCAACACACCAAGCTCGAATGTATTACCGGGTGAAAGCGTCCATTTCTGCAGCGAACTGGTATTTGACTGCGCATTACCCAGACGTTTTGAGTCCAGTGCGTTAACACAAAACGCTGCCAGATCGGTTTGCACAAAATCAAATGGCATAGCACAACTGCTATCGCTGTAGTAAATACCGTCCGTGGTTACATCATCCACAGCAACACAGCTTGCACCCGCTAATTCGTACATGGCAGGGGTTGCGATAGCAGATTGCAGGATCCCACCCAGCTCACATTCAGCCGCATTGCCAAGAATTTCTGTTATCGCGTCCTGATCGTCGACAATTAACGCCGCAAGCAGTGACAGGCGATAAGTCTCTATAAAAGAAGCCGTCAGCGGAAAACGAGCACGGGGCGTGAGCAGCTCATAGAGTGCAGCAATTTGCTCGTCACTGGAATCAGGCAGTTCTATGTTTAAGGCGCCATCGCTATTGCCGTCGTTCAGGGCCGCACGCAGTTGTGTGTCGATTCTCTGCTGAAGGCTTTCAATTTCCCGCTCAATGGCACCCGGCCCGAGCAACGCATTGACCTCGGATTGCAGGAAGTCTTCAATCAGACTTCGCAACAGGCTGTCGTTCACATCGACGGTAATCTGCCCCTCTCTAAGTTGGCCGTCTACCGTCACGGTCGGTTTGATTTGCAGTGTGCTGGCGTCGATCCAGACCGGGTTCAGGTTGATCGATAAATCCAGCTGCAGGCGCAATGGACCTGTGGCGGTAAAATCAAAGGTATCGCTGGCCAGTGCAACACAACTGCCGAGCCGCACACCGAAATTCTGTTTGGCGCGACCCGCAGCGGCCACAGAAGCTGACAGATCCAGTGCAATAGACAAAGGATCAAACAGAGATTCAAATTGTATTGATATGCCCGTGGTACCTGCCAGCGTAATATCGGTGTCGACCCGCTGCACCGTGGTATTGGTGCAGCCATCTTCCACCACTCGGTTGGTGATCGTTTCTGTAAATACCAGTTCGCCATTGGCAAGCACCACAGGCGACTGCTCTATTTGTGCCTCTATCTCGTCAAGCACCATCCGGGTCACGGCATCGGGTTCACGCCCGGCGGTGAACAGTGCGTCTGTCAGATCGTCAACTGACACCGAAACAGACGCCCCTATCGAAAGCGTTGGTAAAAGGTAAAGCCCGGCAAGGGCCATTAGCTTTTTAATGGCATGCTCCAAAATGCATTTTTGACAGATAATTATCGCAATTCATGCTGTAACAAACAGCAAAGAGTCATAAAGTTGCGAGGCCACTGGTGACGGGCAGCGCAAACTTAGGGTGCAGTGTTGCGGTTGACCACGGTTTCGGGTAGTTTGCGCGGTCCCTTCCCATAATCAACTTCGGCGCTAGCACGCCTTACTCTCGGGAATGACGGGATCTCACTCGGCCTTTGCTGCCACAGCATGTTTTTGTTTGCGCTGGGAATACATTAGTATTCGCCCGCTTAAAGAAAATTCACTGTGAAAACAACTCCCTGCGCGATAACCTCGTCATACCATGATTAATACGGCTAGCCGTGGTGACACTCTTGAACACAGAAATAAGTGCATTCGATCAGCTTGCGCTCTCTAAGCCTATTCTGAAGGCATTGGATGCCGTTGGCTACGAAACCCCCTCTCCCATTCAGGCGCAGACGATACCACTGTTGCTGGAAGGCGTAGATTTAGTGGGTCAGGCGCAAACCGGCACTGGAAAAACCGCCGCCTTTGCTCTGCCCGCGCTTGATCGCATCGATATGAAGCAAAGCAAACCGCAGGTCCTGGTACTGGCGCCTACCCGCGAACTGGCCATCCAGGTTGCAGAAGCTTTTGGAAAATACGCCGCATTTCTGCCGAACTTTCATGTACTGCCAGTTTACGGTGGTCAGGATTACCGTACCCAGATTCGCGCGCTGCAGCGTGGTGTGCATGTGATTGTCGGCACACCGGGGCGTGTTATGGACCACATCCGACGTGGCAACCTGCAACTGGACGAACTGAAAACACTGATACTCGATGAAGCAGACGAAATGCTGCGAATGGGTTTTATCGACGACGTTCAGTGGATTCTCGAACAAACTCCCGAACAGCGACAAACCGCTTTGTTCTCAGCAACCATGCCGCAACAGATCAGACGTATCGCGACGCGTTATCTCAAAGACCCGCAACAAGTGACCGTCAAAGTCAAAACCAGTACTGCTGAAACGATCCGGCAACGCTACTGGACAGTGACCCCGCGCAATAAGCTCGACGCATTAACGCGCATTCTGGAAATCGAACAATTCGATGCCATGCTGATTTTTGTTCGCACAAAAATCGCTACCTCAGAGTTGTCCGACAAACTGGAAGCACGCGGCTACGCGTGCGCACCACTCAATGGTGATATTCAACAGAAAATGCGTGAGCGCACCGTCGAGCAACTCAAGAGCGGTAAGCTCGATATTATTGTTGCCACCGATGTTGCCGCTCGCGGACTGGATGTTAACCGAATCAGCCATGTGCTGAATTACGATATCCCCTACGACACCGAAGCCTATATACATCGCATTGGTCGTACCGGTCGTGCCGGTCGCAGTGGCGAGGCAATTATGTTTGTCGCACCACGGGAAAAGCGCATGCTGCAAACCATCGAGCGCGCTACCGGTAAATCTATCGAGTTATTCGATATCCCATCGAATGAAGCAATCAACCAGCATCGTGTTGGCAAATTTAAACAACGCATCACCGATGCAATTGAACAAGACAACCTGGAATTCTTTCAGTCTTTGATTACAGACTATGTGAAAGAACACGAAGTCAGTGCAGAAGTTGTGGCCGCGGCACTGGCCAGTCAGCTGCAGGGCTCAACTCCTCTGCTGGTGCCAACCCGCAGCCGTGAGCGCCACCCTGAATCAGACAAACGTCAGCAGGATCGCGCCGACGATCGAAAACGCAAGCCACAGGATTTCAAGAAAGCCGAGGCACGGCCTGAAGAGCGCGGATTTCAAAAGCAGTCCGGCGTTAAAGACAAGCAGGATTTTAAAGAACGAAAAGCTTCGGAGCATAAGACGCCTGGCGATCGCAAACCACATAACCCAGAAGTTGTACGCGAATCACCTAAAGCACAAAGGACAGAACCGTCCGAGCGCCCGCAACGAAATGAAGAAAAGCGTGATAAAAACTTGCCACCCATGGAGCGCTACCGCGTCGAGGTAGGTTCAGATCACGGTGCACAGGTGAGCAATATTGTTGGTGCTATCGCCAACGAAGCCGGAATCGACAGTCAGTACATTGGTCGCATACAACTCAAAGACAACCACAGCTTTATTGATCTGCCCGAAGGTATGCCGAAGGCAATTTACAAAGATCTGAGAAAAGTGTGGGTATGCGGCCAGAAGCTACAGATTAGCCGCGTAGATAAAAAGCCTGATTCGTTTGCTGACATTGACAAGCGTAAACATAAAAAAACTGATAAACCAAAATCAGAACAGCCAAAACACAAACAAAACCGATCGGAGGAGTTCCGTCCTTCAGACTCTGGCAAGCGCGACGGCGATGACGACAGACCACGCGACAACAAACGAAGCAAAGACAATAAAGGCGGGAAAATATCGCTGGGCGACAATAAGTTTCGTGGCAAAAAGAAGCGAACAATAAAAAAGAAACAACGAACCCGCGATATCAACAAAAAAAGACCAACAAAAACCACAGACTAATATGATAATAGAATCACCGCATCAATAAGACCTGGCGATACGAGCACAGCGCTTGAACACCTCTACCACAACTTACAACAAGCCCCTGCTTGTTATCAGAAGCACCATCTATTGGATCTGGTCTATCCTGAACACGTTGTTGATGGCGTTACCGGTGCTGGTATGTGCCATATTCTCACAGCGTATCAGTCTGTACTTTGCGCACATGTGGTTAAAAATAAACCTGCTTGGCCTGCGCTTTATCTGCGGCCTGAAGTGGCAGGTAGAAGGCACCGAAAATATTCCACAGGAACCTTGCGTTGTGCTGTCTAAACACCAGTCCACCTGGGAAACTTACTTCCTGCCAACCATCCTGCCACCGACAGTCTACGTTGCCAAAAAATCATTGGCGTGGATTCCGATTTTTGGCTGGGCGCTGATAGCAGTTCGCTTTATTTTGATAGATCGCAAGTCCGGCTCAAGTGCCGTCAATCAGATTGTTACGCAATCCAAAGACCGCATGGCGAGCGGCTATAGTGTCATTATATTTCCCGAAGGTACTCGAGTACCGGTCGGGGCCGAACCCAATTACCGTATCGGTGGCGCTGTTGTTGCCGAAAAAACCGGCGCTCCGATCCTGCCTGTGGCAGTCAACTCAGGGGAGTTCTGGCCACGCATGGGTTACATCAAATGGCCCGGGACCATTACGGTATCTATTGGACCGGTTATTCAGAGTGATGGCAAACCGGCCACGCAACTGATAAAGGAAACACAGAACTGGATTGAAGGCCGCATGGAGCAGATCACCGTAGCGAATCGATTTCCGTACTAGCGTACTGTGACCCTCAAAGTGTACGAATGAGAGTTTGTTGTTTGGCTCACAACAAGGCGGAGCTCGCAGGCAATGGTTCCCCCCTTTTCAAGAGCTCCAACGCAGTTGTGGGCCAAAGAACGGACTCCTGCAGGGGCGGTTAATCAAAGTGCGGCGCCGGTTTAAAGTACCTGAAACTCGACTATCTCTATGAATCAATTCAGAAACTTAAGCACTTTGATTGATCGACTCATTTGTGCAGTTTGAAGGTCACAGTACACTAGATTCAAGTTACCCGGTTTGATGTACACTGGCGTTCTGCCTCCACGGACAACGCCGAAATGAACCGAACTTCCAGCACAGACTCCGAGAATACTGCCGATATTGCTGTGATCGGCCTCGCTGTGATGGGGCAAAACCTGATCCTTAATATGAACGATCATGGTTTTAAAGTGGTTGCCTATAATCGCACCACCAACAAAATGCACGAATTCATCAACGGTCCGGCTGCTGGAACACAGATTGTCGGTGCAGAAACCCTGCAAGACGTGATCAACAAGCTGTCAAGCCCACGCAAAATCATGTTAATGGTCCGCGCAGGGGATGCGGTTGATCAAACCATTGAGCAACTACTTCCACTGCTGGACAAGGGTGATCTGATCATCGACGGGGGCAATGCCAATTTTGAAAACACTCAACGGCGTGCAAAATACCTGAGAGAAAAAGATATATTGTTTATTGGTACCGGTGTCAGTGGCGGCGAAGAAGGTGCCAGAAACGGCCCCTCCATTATGCCCGGCGGCAATCCGGATGCCTGGCCACTGGTTAAAAATCTGTTCCAGTCGATTGCCGCAAAAACAGACGACGGCACACCCTGTTGTGAATGGGTTGGTGACAACGGTGCCGGCCACTTTGTCAAGATGGTCCATAACGGTATTGAATATGGAGACATGCAATTAATCTGCGAAGCCTACCATTTCATGCAGTCAGTACTTGGTATGGACAACCTGCAAATGCAGAAGGCTTTCCAACAATGGAACAGCGGCGAGCTCAACAGCTACCTGATCGAAATCACGGCAGACATACTCGGCCATCAACAAGACAACGAATTCGTACTCGACAAAATCCTTGATCGCGCCGGTCAGAAAGGTACCGGTAAGTGGACTGCAATCAATGCCCTGGAACTCGGGATACCACTTACCCTGATAAGCGAAGCCGTCGACGCACGCAATCTCTCGGCTTTAAAAAACGAACGAGTCGATGCAGAAAAAGTTTTAAAGGGACCAGAACAAACCTCCATAGATAACAGCGAAAACGACAACTGGATCACCGCACTTGGAGAAGCCCTGCTGGCATCAAAAATGGTGTCGTATGCGCAAGGGTATATGTTAATGCGTGCGGCAGCAGCGGAATACAACTGGGCTATCGACTATGGTGCAGTTGCACAGATGTGGCGCGGCGGATGTATTATTCGTTCAGTGTTTCTGGATGATATTAAAGCGGCCTATACGAACAACCCAGAGCTGGCCAACTTGCTTGTCGATGACTACTTTGCCAAAGCTGTGATGAACGCACAGCAGGGTTGGCGCAAGGTCATAGCGCAGGCAGTGATGTCTGGAATACCGGTACCCGCGATGGGCTCTGCACTGGCCTTTTATGATGGTTATCGCACCGGTC
>CALLLY010000040.1 GCA_938008205.1 uncultured Granulosicoccaceae bacterium | reverse complement strand
ACACCTGACAACATTAACGGCGACGACGACAACGACCGCTCACCCGGTGTGTTCCAGTTTTTAAGTGATGCTTATTCCGTTGATGAAGCCAGCGGGGCGTTGCAGATTGCAGTAACTCGAAATGATGGCAGCGACGGCAATGTAAGCGTGAGCTACCGGCTCAGCAACGAAACTGCCATTGCCGGACAGGACTATGCAGATACTTCAGGTGAGCTGGTGTGGGTGGACGGAGACACATCGCCAAAAGTCATTGATCTCACGGTATTTTCTGACACTGATTTTGAAGGCGACCAAACCTTTGCGGTAAATCTGTTCTCCGCCACCGGCGGTGCTGCCATTGGAAACGGCTTTGTGCGAATCACTATTCGCGACTCTACTCCAGCCCCACAAAGAGGCACGTTGCAGTTGTCCGTACGCTCTATTGAGGTAAAGGAAAGTGCCGGACAGGCAATCGTACTGGTCGAACGAGTGAACGGCAGCGAAGGATTGGTGACCGTTGATTATCAGACCGTTGACGGTAGTGCAATTAGCGGCGAAGACTACACAGGCGTTACTGCGCCACGCACCCTTGCCTGGTCGGATGGCGATTCACAGGCAAAAACCATTACCATCCCGATCAGCCAGGACAATTTCACTGAGTCTGCGGAATCGTTCACCCTTGCGCTTAGCAGCGTTCGTGGCGGGGCTACTCTGGGCATTCAGGAAAGCACCATCAACATCATCGACACAACTGTTGCACAGCCTCAATACGGTTCTATTGCTGTAGAGACTTCTGAGTTGACGGTCGCTGAAGGCTCTGCCGCCGTGGTTAATGTTCAAAGACGCAACGGCACCGACGGCATCGTATCCGTTCAATACACCAGCAACACCGGTTCCGCAGGTGAGCAGGATTTCACAGCACAATCAGGCACATTAACGTGGGAGGCAGGTGATTCGACTGACAAGTCGATTACGATCCCGACGCTTGCTGACACTGCATTCGAACAAACCGAAACTTTTACCGTCGTACTGTCTGGCATTACAGGCGGCGCCCAACTGCAGCAGACAACCACGACGATTAATGTCACTGATGCAACTGACTCAAACTTCGGTACTGTGGCTTTCACAGACACCGCCGGTGCGGTAGATGAAGGTGAATCGATAACGATATCGATAAGTCGTACCGGCACACCCAACAGCCCGACATCATTAAGCGTTTCCGTCGAGCAGAGTGGAGCGAGTGATGTTGAGTTAAGTAACAACTCGGTCACCTGGGGTGATTCAGAAACCGGAAGCAAATCAATTACCGTCACGGCACTCAGCGACACCGTAACCAATGACAGTCAGACCATATCACTTTCCCTCACAGCAACCGACGGCTCGCCGGTGATTTCACAAGGGAGTTATTCTTTGACGGTTAACGATACCAGCCGGGCGGGCTTTATCGATCCATTACCCACTGATGGTGAATGGGAGGTGTGTCTGGCGCCTTATACCACAGTTGATGCAACAGCGTTTTCCAGCCAGCCCAGTGCACTTACCGGAGCCGCGGTTACCTGTATAAAAGCCTGTCCGGAAGATGCCGCTGTAGACACGAACTTCACAGGATGGGGATGGAATGCGACCGATCAACATAGCTGTCTGTTTACCGATGAAGCACCGGGAACAATCACTAAAGTTCCGGTTTATGTGCCAGAACGCGAGGTGTTTACGCTCGCCTTATCCAGCGCCACTTTTGTTGGAGATGATCTGCTTTGGCAATGCGAAACACAAACCAGAACCAACTCGGCTTCTCCCTACGAGGCCGATCCTGCTACTTATCTATGGCTGAAGTTTCTGGATGATGGCACTTATACCTACGCTAACAGTGCAACCAATGAACAACCGGAAGCATTTACCGGCCCGACACTCTGGAACGTCGCTGAGCGCTTCTTGTCATTGGGGCATATTGGCGAGGTGTATCGCAATGTCAAGGTAGAACCTGATGCCGAAACCTTCTATCTATATCGCAAGACCGACAGTCGTCTGCAATGCGTTGTGTCGCCTGACGAAGATGATCAGGCGACACTATAGAAGTTTTAATCCATTGATAAATACACATCAGCCAGTCTTTTACCCAGGATCCGTAAAGACTCGGCAGAAAAGTGATTGCCGAATGCATCCGATGCTCTGGTCTCAAGGTCTGACGCAGCAGCACAGCCACTCAGTGGATCCGCATCCTGGTTCAATGCTAACAGGTGTGGATTCAAGGCTGCTTTTTTGGTCTCTGCACAAATAAATCTGCCGTCAAACTTCATCCAGCTCTCGCCTCGCAAGTTGTTTATCAGCTGGAACAGTTTATTTGGATAATAGTTTTTGTAGTCTTCACCTGCGGTATCAGTAAATCCTGTAGCACCCGGATCAGCCGTCCCTTCTAACAACCAGTCTGTCTCACCCTGTAGCCAGATCATCGCGTCAAATGAGCTCTTATTCGGCAAAGCATTGAGCGCAGCTGTCGCTTTATCGCGAATCTTAATCGAAAATTCACTGTTGTAGTCCCAATGACTTATCCCTTCACCTGGAGCGGTTAACACCACTAACCCGACGACTCGATCAGACTGTTCTGCAACGGCTCGCGATAATTGAAATGCAATGCTGTTGTAAGGTGATCGGGAAGGATCGTCTGCAGAAAAATTACCCGGAATACTATGCTCCCAGTATTGATGTAAGTCTGCCGTTTGCCATCCCAGATCAGTGTATGCAAAAACCCGACTATCCGGAGCATCCAGTGTCGCGTCATATCCGGTTTCCAAACCTGATGCATTAGACTGGCCGGTAACAAAAAACAAATCAGTAATGTCTTCCACACCGTATGCATTTGAAACATCTACCGTG
>CALLLY010000039.1 GCA_938008205.1 uncultured Granulosicoccaceae bacterium | reverse complement strand
TCCAGACTATGGCATCGCACAGGGGAGAATCGCTATCGCGAACGAGCCGAGAAACTGTTAAACGCCTTCTCCAGTAATCTGGAGCAAGGTGCTTCTGCATATTCTTATCTGTTAGTGGGTGCATTGGAAATGCTGAACGGTGAAAGCGGCGCACGGCAATATGCGGGTCGCGGCAAAGTAAAAGCTCAGGCGCGTGTTGAAGGCAAAACAGTCACTGTACGCATCAATACAGCACCGGGCTGGCACATTAACGCAGATAAGCCACTGCAGGACTACTTAATTAAAACCGAACTATCACTCAACAACGAGACACCGCTCACCGACATACAGTACCCACCCGCGGTGCGAAGGGTGCTGGGTTTTCAGAGTGAAGAGCTTGCACTGTACGAGGGTGAAATCTCTATTAGTGCACAGCTACCCGATACAGACACTGTTATGCAGCAGGTGGAGTTGCAGCTGCAAGCCTGCAGCGACGAAATCTGTCTTGCGCCCGAGACACTCAGCTTGAATGTGCCGATGCTTGCGATACAGTGAAATAACTCAATTTCTACCCCCACTACAACTTCACAAATAACTGGAGATAACTATGCGCAGGTATTTCGTTACTGCATTGTTGGCACTAGGCCTTGGGTTTGGTTCTATGGCATTCGCTCAAAACGGTGGCTATCAGTCTGTCAGCCCGCCGGTAGAGACACAGGATCCTTCTAAGGTAGAGGTGCTTGAATTCTTCTGGTTCGGTTGTCCGCACTGCTTTGCCTTCGAGCCGACTATCAATGCCTGGGCTGAAACCAAACCCGACCATGTTAACTTTGTCCGTGAAGCACCGCCTTTAAACCCGCGTTGGTTGCCACACTCTCAGGCTTACTATGCGTCAAAAGTGCTAAAGGTGGAGGAAGATTTTTTCGAACCGTTTTTCAATGAAATACATTTACGCAAAAAGCCATTGAATGATCAAAAGAGTATTGCGAAGTTTGCAAATAAACTTCTGGGCATTGAAGCAGACCTGTTTATCAAAACCATGAACTCGTTCGAGGTTGATATGCACATTCGCCGTTCAATGAAGCTCGCGCAAGGTGCTGGTGTGCGCAGTGTGCCGTCTATTCTGGTGAATGGTAAGTATATGACCAGCGGCTCTGTGGCCGGCAGTAACACCGCGGTGATTGATGTGATCAACGAACTGGTAGTTCAGGAACATGCCAGTTAACAACTA
Organism: uncultured Granulosicoccaceae bacterium; assembly: GCA_938008205.1. Taxonomy (GTDB): domain Bacteria; phylum Pseudomonadota; class Gammaproteobacteria; order Granulosicoccales; family Granulosicoccaceae. Next base: position 8,543 of record CALLLY010000039.1, on the reverse strand, counting down.
TCTCGTGTAGTAACCGGGTTCTCCCGGGCTGTTGACGGCACGGATCGATTAATTCGCTCCGTGCCGTGGCAGTTTTTCCTGAAGTCTATGAATTAACCGTCCACACTGAACGAATACTCTTTTTCTACCAACGCTATACGAGTTGTATAGGCAGCATACCAATCAGATCTGCCTTTTTTCTGTGCCTGTAAATGTTCGGCGTTTTTCTTCCAGTTTTTGATTGACTCAAGATCCTTCCAGTAAGACACGGTGATACCCAAATCACTTCTTGCTGACTCTATTCCCAGAAATCCTGGTTGTTGCTGCCCCAGTTTTACCATTCGCTCAGCCATTTCCGCATAGCCTTGCGAATTGTTTGAAGCCACCGTGGTGAATATCACTGCATAGTAAGGAGGATTGGGGGTGGTTGCGATTTCAGCCATGGAGTGTCCGCCGTCATGTGTTGCGGTGATGTAGTATTCTGCCAATAAAGTTCAGCAGCAGTTGCGCGGCCAGGGTCGATGTACTGCCAGCGTGGTCGTAGTCGGGTGCTACTTCCACCAGATCCATACCGACCACGTTTCCTCTGCGCGCAAGTCCATCAAGTAATTCCAGACCTTCGTAATAAGTGAACCCGCCGTGACTGGGGGTGCCGGTACCCGGCGCAATAGACGGATCGAAACCATCTATGTCTATAGTGACGTAGTATCTTACCCCCTTGGGGATACGCTCCAGTACATCGTCGACACCCAGTTTTCGGAACTGTCTGACTGACAATATATCGGAACCCATCGAACGGGCAGCGTCATAGCCATCTTTAGCTGTCGATGAGACGTTACGAATACCGATTTGACTCAGGCCGGTGACATAACTTTTCTCGGCGGCGCGACGCATGGGATTACCGTGACCGAAACGCACGCCGTGCCGCTCATCAACAAAGTCCAGATGTGCATCTATTTGTACAACATGAACTGGCTCCTGATCATCAAAAGCGTTGATACAGGGGATATTGACCGAGTGGTCTCCTCCCAGTACCACGGGAATGGCCCCTGCAGCGAGTATTTTTCTAACACCAAATTCGATGTTTTTATGACTGTTAATTGTATCGGTGTGAATGATGTCGGCGTCGCCGATGTCAACAATGTGCGTCTTATCTGCTTCCAGATAAGTGATGTCGTCCTCGTGGTCATATGCGCCCGAGTGGCCGAATGAAAACAGCGTTGAAGCTTCGCGAATAGATCGTGGACCGAAGCGGGCACCTGAGCGAAACTGGCAACCGAAGTCATAAGGTGCACCCAGCACAGCGACTTGCGCGTCGATAGCGTCCCAGTCTGCAACGTACGGATACTTTCCAAACGTACTAATACCAACAAAGGGCAGATTCAGTCGGCCCGATTCATAACCATGTGTCACAGCGGTCTCCCGTTCATCGTGGTAGGCAAGGTTGCAGTATCCAGCCCTGTTTGTCGATTGCTGCAGACATCGAATTCAAGGAGCTATACATGGCTGAGCGCCAGTAATTGAGTGCTGATCGATAGTCTGAACTGTTAAATGTAATTATTGCCGGAAATGTGTGTGTGGCGGAAATAACTCCGGTTAAATCCTGTTAATATGGCCAGCTTCGGTTGAGATCTGCTCACCGTCGCCTGCTCTGCAAGGTGGTAGAGCCGCCAGCTTGTGATGCACCGCAAACAGCCTGCACAATTGTCCCCTCGATTGTGGTTATTTTGAGACATCGCGCGGTACCACCGTATATTCGCGTAGTAGCATGCTGCTCATCAGGTGCAATCAATTACAGGGGACGATTGTGAAAATCTCTGAGATATACAGTGCGACAATTTCAATTGCCGCAATGGCAACGCTGGCAGCATGCAGTACGCCCAAGGTACAACCAGTTGAACCTATTGACTGGACTAACAATGCCTGCGAATCACCGGCGTATAAAGACATTCTTGGCAACTACACAGGCCAGATAAACTATCGCGACACCGATTCTCGCTTGTGCCGTTGGGATGCTCAGATTGCGATCTATGGGGTAAGCATGGTGAGCGACTGCAGTTTATCAGGCACTGTGAACGCCTCGATAGCAGAGCAAAGCACCGACAGTGATGATCAGTCTTTCGCCTGTGCGGATATTAACGAACAGGTCAAATTTGTGGTTGGGCTTTCAGATTCAGATCTTAATCTCTCAGGCCCGAGTTCAGTCATTGTGCACCTGGAAAACGAACTGGTTGTTGCAGCGGCCCCAGGTAAGATGGTGGTGAACCCGGTTGTACAGTATGAGTCCCTGACTGTGGAGAATGGCACACTGACGAATGACAGCGGAAGCGTGTTAACACGTCAGTAAGCGATCCTGCTCCTGTGTAGCAGTTTTGTAAATCATTAACTGCTGATACAACACTGTTGGTGGACTGAATACCTGTGCAATATTTGCCGTGCAGGGATCACGGGTTAACAACCCGGAAAATACGATGTATATTGATGTTTCTTCACAACGAGCACAACATCAGTGAAAATCGAAACGCAGGCGGTACACGCCGGGTATTCCCCGGATCCAACCACCAAATCAGTTGCGGTACCCATTTACAATACCGCCGCCTATGCGTTTGACAGCACGCAACACGGTGCTGATCTTTTTGATTTGAAAGTTCTGGGTAACATTTATACCCGGATCATGAATCCCACCAACGATGTTCTCGAGCAACGGCTTGCAGCCATGGAAGGCGGTGCAGCCGGTCTGGCACTGGCATCTGGCCAGGCGGCCACCACTTACGCCATACAAACGATTGCAGAAGCAGGGGACAATATTGTCAGCACCGCCACGTTGTATGGTGGAACCTATAACCTGCTTGCGCACACGCTGCCGCAAATGGGTATTGAAACCCGCTTTGTCGATCCGGAGCAGCCCGAACAGGTCGCGGCAAAAATCGATGCCAGGACCAAGGCTGTTTTCTGTGAATCAATTGGTAACCCCGCGGGCAACGTGCTCGACTTGCAAAAGTTTGCCGAGATAGCGCATGCGCACGGGGTGCCGCTGATTGTTGATAACACGGTGCCTTCCCCTTACTTGTGCCGGCCAATCGACTTTGGCGCAGACATCGTCGTTCATTCACTCACTAAATATATATCCGGCCACGGCACCATTATTGGTGGGGCTATTGTGGATTCAAATAATTTCGACTGGGCAGCTAATGCAGAGCGTTTTAACCGTCTGAACGAGCCGGATGTGTCGTATCACGGAGTCGTCTACACAGAAACCGGACTGCCTCCCTACATATTGAGAGCGCGGGTTGTGCCTTTACGGAATATGGGAGCAGCGCTTGCTCCGATGAGTGGATTCCTTGCGTTACAGGGGCTGGAAACTCTGCCGTTGCGAATGGACCGTATCTGTGAAAACACGCTGGCTGTGGCGAAACATCTTGAGCAACACGCCAAAGTTGAATGGGTGCGCTATGCCGGTCTGGAAAGCAGCCCGCACCACGATCTTTTGCAAAAGTATATGGGCGGCCGCGCCTCCGGTGTGATGAGTTTTGGTATCAAAGGGGGCATTGAGGCCGGTACAAAGTTTATCGATGCGCTTCAGTTAATTACCAGGCTGGTCAATATTGGAGACGCCAAGTCTCTTGCCTGTCACCCGGCATCCACAACCCATAGACAACTGTCACCCGAAGAACTCGCGTCTTCCGGTGTCTCTGAAGACACTGTCAGGCTGTCTATAGGTATAGAGCACATCGACGATATTCTTGCCGATATTGAGCAAGCGCTGAGTTAATACGCTGTTAACTTCTCTCTTGTTTTTCTCATCAGAGCTTGTCAGTTGACTGTTGTTATCCGGGCTTACCGGAAGTCAGACTGGCAAAGTCTCTGTGAGATACATGATCCGGCTCGCCTTGATGAGATCGGCTATTCGGTCGGCACTGAAGCGTTTAAGACTCTTGAGCAGGCTTATGTCGAAGATGGTCTTTTTGACAATGCGCTCGATGTTGCCGAAGTAGATTCAAAGGCGGTTGGTTTTATCGCCTACTCACCATGCGAGATCACCTGGCTGTATGTCAGCCCCGACCATTATCGAAAAGGTATAGGGCGTGCGCTCTTACAACATGCGCTGCAAAACACATCCGGTAATGTGACGCTCGAGGTGCTGGAAGGGAATTTTCCGGCATTAACACTATACGAGTCTGCGGGATTCGAGTTTAAAGAGCGTGTTGAAGGGAAGCTCAGTGGTAATGAAGACGTTCCGGCAGTCGGGCTAATACTGCAATTGAATGCCAGCCCGGTTCACTCTGCCTGATTGATCGCTTTGTGCGTGGCGTGTGGTCTGCCAGACACAGATAGGTTGTCGATCAAAACCGAATAAAATATTTTTGTACCTTAGTGCGTGTGGTGAAGTCGGTCGCGAACATCCGCCGGTTATGTGAATAAGTGTACCGGCAAAGTGCAGACTCATTCGCTTTAGTACTCGATGCCTGCGGTGAAATTCCGTTTTAGTTGCATTCATTTAACTCGTGATTGTTGCCGGAGATTTACAGGCATTGATTTGCCTTTGTTGTGCACTAATTTCTCACTGAGAAAAAACAGTAAATACAGTCAGATACCGTTGTTTTTACAGTTATCACAAAACCGTGATGATCTGTTTAGAAAACAGTTACCGGATTAGCTGTCTCAACGCCGAACCAACTTCCTGTCGCACGCTCTTACCCTGTACACGCTGGCAACACAGTGTGTTTGAAAAAATTAACTTCACTCAACAAGGTAAGAACAAATGAAACTCTTAAACACTAAAACACTCACTGCTGTACTGGTTGCTGGCGCGTTATCAATTGGCACTGCCTCAGCTATGGGATTATCACAGGGCACTCAGGCGTTAACTTCAGTCGTCGGTGTGAGCAGTGCTGCGATCAGCGTCAATGTAGACGATGGTGTCGCCACACTGTTCGGCAATGCTGAGTCTGGTTCTGAAGCAGCACTGGCAGCATCTCACGTAGCCAGGCTGGACGGTGTCGATAAAGTTATCAACCTGATTACTTACAACTAATCCTAAAAATTCGATAAAAGGAAACTCACCATGAAAACCATAAACAAATTCGCCACCGTAATCATGTTAGCTGCAGCGATGTCTGCAGGTGCTTCATCGGCAATGGGTCTGTCTCAGGGTACGCAACCGCTTGATTCAATTGTTGGTGTCAGCAGTGCCAGCCTGTCGGTTAACGTACGCGACGGTGTTGCAACAGTATTCGGTAATGTTGACTCTGGTGCTGAAGCAGCAATTGCGAAAGGCTACGTCTCTCAGATGGCCGGTGTTGACCGCGTAATCAGTCTAATCACCGTAAATTAATCATGACGGTACGCTGATCGGGTGGCGGCTCTCGCCACTCGATGATGCACCCTAACTGTTTCACTTTGCATTTCTGGCAGTTTTGCAAATTCAGTGACCACTGACCCTCATCTTTATCCCGTTAATGGGTACTTTCCGAAAGAAAAATAAAAGCTCGCAACGTAGAGCAGAGCACAGGTGAATTCAAAATTTCCCGGTTCGCCAAAGTATATAGTCATTGACAGGTTGCCTGACAATTGGTCTTATGTGTAGATCGCAAGTGAAATGATCACTGCGGTGTACAATTCGGAGGAATAAAACCATGTCCAGACGCAAGTTTATGAAAATCGCGGCAGTGGCCGCTTGTTGTTTTTCTACGGGCAGTTTTGCTGCTAATGACGTCCTGAAAATCGGCTTTGTCGGGGTGACCAGCGGCCCCGCCGCCGCCTGGGGAATTTCAAACCAACGGTCCATGGAAACACGTGCCGCATGGATCAATGAGACTGGTGGTTACACCATCGGTGATAAGACCTATGATGTTGAAATTGTGGCTTTTGATGATCAGAAAGATCCCAAACGCGCAATTGCCGGCATGGAGAAAATGGCTCAGGAAGGCATCCACTATGTGGTCGGCCCGAATGTAGACGACGGTGCTGCCGCCGTGCGGCCGGTTGCGGAGAAAAACGGCATTATGTATTTTCCATATGCTTTCCCGAAGGAACTGTATTCGGCACCTGCATCAAATGCGGTACTGGGTATGGTCGCTAACTATCAATCCGGACCGGCGATTTATAAGCATTTAATGGAAAATAACGGTGTTAAAACCATCGCATTTGTTGCTGCAAATGAATCTGATCCGCTCAGTCAGCGCGACAGTGGCGTTGAAGCTGCGAAGGCACTCGGGCTTGAAGTGGTTTCAGATTCGGTGACTTATCAGGTGGATACCACTGATTTCACACCAGTGATTCTGCCGGTGCTCAAGGCAAAGCCTGATTTGCTGGTGTTGTCCGGCGTTTCTCCAGCGAATGCGCCTCAATTGATCCGCTCCGCTCGCGAACTGGGTTTCACCGGTCTGATGTCAACTGAAACCGCGCAGGACGCTACCGTGCTTCAGGAAGGTGCCGGGGAACTTGCCAACGGGTTTATCTCTGTAGGCGGTGCTTCCACTCCTGAGCTGGCGTCAGATATGATGCGCGAGTTCGTTGATCGCTATACCAAGATGTTTGGCGAGTACAACGATGAATCTAACACTAAGGTGTACGCGCTGGAGTATATTCTCGAAACACTGAAAGCTGATCCTTCGGCCATTGAAAGTGTCGAGGCTTTTCAGGCACAGATGGATACCTTTGAAGCACCTAATCCGTATATGGTGGGTGATGCCAAGTTAACTTATGTTGGTATGTCCTCATTCGGCCAGAAGCGCCAGGTGGCTGTGCCTTTAGTCGTTAATGTTTTTAACGATGGTAAGTTCGAGACGATGTTTGTCGCTGAAGTCGACTAGGCAGGTTGCCCGGCGCGATCGCGCCGGGCACTTACCTTTTTATATTCAACTCTCTGCAACGGCACCAGATTGGAACAGATTCTCGCAAACGGTTTGTATCTCGGTGCGCAGTACGCGCTGATCGCACTTGGCTTAACGCTGATTTTTTCTTTGATGAATGTGCTCAATTTCGCACATGGTCAAATGTATGTTTTTGGTGGGTTCGTCACCTATACCGTTGTCGCACAACTGGGTTTACCATTCATTGTCGGGCTAATTGCCTCAGCGGTTACCCTTGCCATCATCGGCGCGCTAATCGAGCGCTTTTTGTTCCGGCCGGTGATCAGAAAATCGCAGCGTGAGGAATCCACCATGTTGCTCGCGGCCGGCATTGCGTTTTTCCTGGATGCCGTAATCCTGTTGGTGTTCGGTGAAAAACAACGCGGTGTGCCGAAAATCATCGACGGGGTGTTTAACTGGGACTTTCGACTCATCATGCCCTACGACCGCATACTGATTTGCGTGCTTGCCATTGCACTGATTGCCGCATTCATTCTTTTTATGCAGTACTCCAAGGCAGGCAGAGCCATGCGTGCCCTGGCTCAGGATCGTGTTGCCGCACAGCTGATGGGCGTGGATGTCAATCGATACTCGATGATAGGCTTTGCTTTGGGTGCGATGCTCGCAGGGGTGGTTGGCGGTTTGTTAGTCACCATCACCGGGATAAATCTGGGGATGGGAGGACCAACCTCGATAAAAGCATTTCTTATGATCATGATTGGCGGGGCAGGGGTTATCTCCGGGGCTATTGCCGGTGGATTTATACTCGGCATGATGGAGTCTGTGGGTCTGACTGCTTTGGCGTCCTATGGTGATATTACTTACCTCGTGATATTCGCCTCGCTGATGGTTTTTCTGGCCATTCGTCCACAGGGTCTGATGGGTAAACCGTGGGGATAATCACCTGGGAGCAAGGCCAGTGAATTTGCGTTCAATACTGGCGGCTATTGTGTTTATTGGCGTGGTACTGGTAGCTGTGCCATGGTTAATTGCCAAGAGCGGCCGGTGGGATTTTTACTATACCCTCACCTCGGTTGCGTTATTGTCGATTGCCTCTGCCGGTGTCTGGCTAACATTTTATATTGGTCGGATCAATATTGGTCAGGGTGCCTATGCGCTCGCTGGCGGCTACGTCTCTGCCGTACTGGTGATGAAAGCGGATATGAATTTTTGGCTAACGCTGCCAATTGCAGGGTTGTTCTGCGCGCTGTTAAGTGTGTTGATCGGTATGCCTATTCTGCGTTTGCGAGGCGTGTACTTCGCGATGGTTACCCTGATACTTACCGAAGTCATGCGTCTTACCGCATTGGCGTTGCCGATAACCAATGGTGCCAAGGGGATTACGTCTATCCCGTTGCCTGGTGGTGTATCAATTGGCACAATAACGCTTCTGCCTGACTTCAATAAACTGGAAAACCCCAAGCTTGCCTTTTATCTCGCTTCCGTAACTCTGATGCTTCTCTGTTACGCGGTGCTGTGGCGTATCGTTAACTCGCGACTCGGCCATCTGTGCCGTTCGCTGCAACAAAACGAAGAACTCGCCGCATCGATCGGGGTAAACATTTCGTGGTTAAGAATCCTTGCCTATTCGATTTCCAGTTTCTTCGGAGGGATTGCCGGTGCGATGTTTATCGCGGTATCGCAGTCTATTTACCCATCCAGTTTTCAGGTAGCGGACAGTGTTAACTTCATGCTCAACTGTTTTCTGGG
>CALLLY010000038.1 GCA_938008205.1 uncultured Granulosicoccaceae bacterium | reverse complement strand
ATGCGAGTAGATCTTTTACCGTCAGGTTAGCCATTCATTTTGCCTTGTGTCTGACCCTTTCGGCGTGCGAGAAAAGCCTGATGCGATTCATTGGTGCCATCGTGAAATGATCCTGTCCATTGATCCCACGGCATTTCAAGGCCACCGTAGTTACAGGTAAAGTAGCGGTGGTGTAGTTGATGATGGAAAGTCCCCAGCGGTAATACCAGTTTGCCGTTTGCGGTTATACCCTGATAACCGGTATGGGTAGTTGCTGCGGACAACGTAAAATACATCAAATGAAACGCTATCAGGAAAGGCGTTGATGGCACCACAAAGTGAATCAGTATGGTGCTCAGGTAAACCACATGTTCTACCGGATGCATGGAAAGCCCAGACCACGGACCGACATTGGTATTGCGATGGTGCAGGGCGTGTATACGCTGGTAAAGCTTTGAGGTATGGATTAGCCGGTGTATCAGAAAGAAGTGAGTGGTTTCCCACATCGGGATAAATAATATTAGTAATACTAACCAGTACCATTGTGAAGTCATATCTAGCGCTGGTGCATAACCATTGGCCAGGGCCCATAACATCAGGGCTTCATACAGGGTCCATACCGTCACACCGCTTGCCAGTGTCCAGAACATGTTGTCACGCACCTGCGATCCAAACGTAAAAACACGGCTCGACTTTGCGAACGGCCGCGCGTCGTAGCGGCGTTCATCGCCTTGCTTTCTGGCTATATAGAAATACCAGTGCAATCCACCGGCAATGGCTGCCATTAACACGAAGTTACGCACAAACAGCAATGCAATCCATGAGGCTTCGAAGGTTTTGGCGTCTTCAGGTGCTGGCTGGAAATACAGGTTTGCAACCACTGCCAGCAATAGAATAATCAGCCGCTCGGAAACCGGAAACCAGCCGCCCAGCATCCATTGTGCAATCTGCCTGAAGTCAGGTGGCCAGCGAAAATAGGGTGAGGTGGTGACCGGCAGGTCCGGGGTGTAGTGCCAGGCTGATCGGGATTTCTTTTTCGCAGCAGTGTCTGTTGTGATTTCGTCTGTGGGGCCCATTGTGGTGACTCCGGCGGCTGGAACAACTCAGGATTTTTAAGCATATCCGCTGAATTACTCCATTTACAAACTGAATTGTTTACCATACACATCAAATTATTTGATTTATTGCCATGTTTCAGCACCTGCCATCGCTCAAATCACTGCACGCCTTCGAAGCCGCTGCCAGACATGGCAGTTTTGTGCTTGCGGCGCAGGAGCTTGCTGTGTCTCCCGGTGCCATCAGTTATCAGATCAAGCAATTGGAAGCATCGCTGACCAAGCCATTGTTTATTCGTAAAACACGGCGGGTGGTGTTGACGGATTCGGGAGAGATGTTGTTTCAGACGGTGCATCAGCAATTTCGCGAGCTCGACACCACACTTTCCCGAATAGCGCCTGAGCGTGGTACCCGGACGCTGACGGTATCGGTCAGCACCTACTTCGTTACCCGCTGGCTGTCCCCGCGAATGGGGCGGTTTTTAACTTCGCATCCGAATGTGGTTATCCGTTTACAGCACTCGGTGAATGATCCGGATTTCAGGCTTGAAGATACTGATATTGCCATCAAGTGGGGAGACGGACACTTCGGCAACAGTCATTCGCAACAATTAATGGCATTGCCGATGATGGCAGTGTGTTCTCCGGTATTGTTAGAGCAAGGGTTAAAATCGCTTGAGGATCTGCCAGGCCAGACCCTGCTGCGCGATCAGGGGCCGCTGGACTTCTGGGAGTCGTGGCTGGATAAAGCCGGTATTGAAAGCTCCGGTGTTAACGGACCAGTGATTGTAGACCCGAATGTCCGGGTACAGTCAGCTATTGACGGGCACGGGCTTGTGCTTGCCAACCCGCTTCTTAATAGCGTTATAGAGTCCGGTCGCCTTTGCGAGCCCTTTGATATTCGACTGCACGGATATGGTTATTACCTGGTTTACAGTGACAGGGCGATTGAGAGCCAAAGCTTTCAGGCATTCAGGCAGTGGCTACAAAGCGAACTAGTGAATTAGCACCAATAACCGTCGTTGTTTGTAAAGGTGGCGGCGGGTGGTGGGAGTACTCTGCGCCAAGGCGGCCGCAAGGTTTATTGACAAGGCAAAGTACGCGAGTTTGTGATGACAACAACAATGAACGATTTTGGTTTCGGTACGCAAATACGAAAATCCCCTTACTTCGACGCGACAGTACGCTGGGGTGCGCAGGGCTTTTCTGTATACAACCATATGTATATTCCGCGCGACTTCGGTGATCCGGTAAAAAACTACTGGAACCTTATTGGCAAAGCGATATTGTGCGATGTTGCGGTGGAGCGTCAGGTAGAGATTACCGGGCCCGACGCCGCCAGATTTACCCAGCTGCTAACCCCGAGGGATCTGACTCAATGTGCAGTCGGGCAGTGTAAATATGTACTGATCACCAATGCCGATGGTGGCATCCTGAATGATCCGGTGCTGTTGCGATTAGCTGAAAATCATTTCTGGTTGTCTCTGGCCGATAGTGATGTATTGTTCTGGGCGCAGGGTGTGGCAGTTAATTCCGGCATGGATGTCACTATCACGGAGCCGGATGTATCTCCGTTGCAATTGCAGGGTCCCGAGTCAGGTAAAATTATGCAATCGCTATTTGGAGAAAATATCTCTGATCTGCGATATTACTGGCTGCAGGAAAAAGACCTCGACGGAATACCACTTATTGTTTCCCGCACTGGATGGTCAAGTGAACTGGGGTACGAGATCTACCTTCGTGATGCATCACGCGGTGATGATTTGTGGGAAAAGATCATGGCAGCGGGTAAGCAATACGGGCTGGCAGCAGGGCACACTTCAACCATAAGACGTATAGAAGGTGGCATGCTGTCGTACCATGCTGATATGGACATTAACACCAACCCGTATGAGCTGGGACTTGATCGACTGATAAATCTGGATGCCAATATAGACTTTATCAGCCGCAATGCACTTGAAAAAATTCATGCAAACGGGATAACGCGTAAACAGGTCGGGTTGGAAATAACAACAGATCCATTGACGGGTCCTAACACCACGTTCTGGCCGGTAGTTTACAATGGTGCCAGTGCAGGTAAAGTAACTTCGGCTGTTTACTCACCACGATTGGAAAAAAATATTGCACTGGCGATGGTGTCTATAGAGGCTTCCGGGATTGGTACGCAACTTAACGTAGAGTTGCCCGGCGGGATGGCAGCAGCCACGGTTGTTGAAAAACCTTTTTATGATCCTAAGAAAAATATTACAAAGTCAGGGTAGGGTTTTAAACGCAGTTGCAGGTGCGTAGGGTGGAGGGTCAGTGTGGTAACGGAACAAGGTGATCTGTGAATACAAAAGGCTATGATGTAGCGGTTATTGGTGCGGGAATAATCGGCCTGTCAACCGCCTACTATCTGAAGAAACATCAGCCGCAGTTGTCGGTCTGTCTGACCGACCCGGTACAACCGATGTCTTTTACGTCAGCGCAATCCGGTGAGAACTATCGCAACTGGTGGCCTCACCCGGTAATGACACAATTCACCGATCACAGCATCGACTTAATGGAGGATCTGGCCGGGGATATCGGCACTCAGATCAATATGACACGCCGTGGGTATGTGCTGTGCACTCGCTCTGCCAATATCGAAAGCCTGCTAAGCGAATTGCATTACGGTTATTCTGAAAGTAAGCGCGGATCACAGCCTGCCATCCGTGTGCACGAGGCACCAAACAGCAGCTATCTGCCACCGGATTCTGAAATGTGGCAACAGGCACCTGACGGTGTAGATGTACTCAAATCACAGAAACATATTCAACAAATATTCCCCACGCTATCCGACCAGGTTAATACGGTGGTTCATATTAGAAGAGCTGGCGCAATAGACAGTCATGGGATGGGGCAGCATATGCTGCGCTATTTTAAAGAAGCCGGTGGAGTCCGAATTCAAAGTGAAGTGATGTCAGTGACCGGCACAGACTCCGGGTTTGTGCTTGAAACCAAAGGTGCGCAAAACCGGATTCTGGCAACGCAAATTGTCAATGCCGCCGGTCCGTATCTGAACCACATAGCAGAGATGTTTGGTGAAACACTTCCTGTTAGCAATGTACTGCAACAGAAACTCGCATTTGAAGATACCAGTCAAACGGTACCCAGAACACTACCATTCTGCATTGATCTGGATGCACAACAAATTGACTGGACAGAAGATGAGCTCGCCAGCCTGCAGCACAGTGAAGAGTTTCATTGGCTCACTGAAACGATGCCCGGTGCTATACATTGCCGTCCTGAAGGTGGAGATCACGGCAATTGGGTAAAGCTTGGCTGGGCGTTTAACGACAGGGGCACCAGTGTTGATCGTAATCCCGAGCTCATGGATGCATTTCCGGAAATTGTCGTCAGAGGGGCAGCTCAGCTTCAGCCGGCGCTAAAAACATATTACCAACAGCTGCCGCGATCTCGTCGTCATTACGGAGGGTACTACAACATGACAGAAGAAAACTGGCCGTTGATCGGGGCGATGAAAACAGACGGTGTCTTTGTAGCGGGGGCGATGTCCGGATTCGGCACCATGGCGGCCTGTGGTGCCGGTGATTTGTGCGCACGGACACTATTAAATTTACCGCTGCCGCATTACGCACCAGCACTGAGTCCGGCCAGGTATGGCAACGCGGGCTTAATGAAAGAGCTGGCAGCATTGTCGCAGAAAGGCATTCTATAAAAGCCGAATTATCCCGTAAGTAGTTAAATATCAGCTGCTTAAGGAGTGCTCGCATGGCGGATTTTCGCACCTGTCTGGTTTTTCATTATGGTGTATTTGCCGTATGATGCGAGAACGGGTGGATGGCAGTTTGATGTGCGGCCAAAGCTCCCGCAACCTTAAATTGAAGAGAGGAAGTCATGAGAAAACAGATTCTACCCACGCTATTCGCCGGCGCTGTTACCGCCATGTCGCTGTGCTCATCACCTGTGTTTGCTGCCAACGGTGATACCCTTAAGGCCGTTAAAGATCGCGGTAGTTTACTGTGTTCCGGTCATAACGGCAGTTTTCCACCATTTGTACAGGTCACCGATGACAACAAATGGAGCGGATACGACATCGACTACTGTCGTGCGCTGGCTGTCGCGGTGCTTGGTTCTGATGAAAACCTGAAAGTTGTCCCAATCAGTTGGGCACAGCGCTTTCCTTCGCTGCAGTCGGGTGATGTTGATGTCATTATCAAAGCCACCGGCTGGACTATGGGTCGCGATACCGAGCTGGGTATTCAGTTCTCCGTGCCATATTTCGTTGGTGCAACCAATGTAATGATGCCTAAAGAGCTGGGCAGCACCGCACCTGAAACGCTGGATGGCGGTTCGCTTTGCGCCAACGCCGGTACTTCTACCGAACGTCTTGCCGCCAACTTTTTCAAAAGCCGTGGCATCGAAATCGAAATGATCACTTTTGAAAAGAGTGAAGAAACCCGTGAAGCCTACTTTGCCGGTCGGTGCGACAGTCTGGTTGGCTGGGGTCCTAACCTCGCAGTGACGCGTCAAAGCGCTGAAAATCCTGACGACCACGCCATGATGGACGTGGCGCTGGCCCTTGAGCCGGAGTCTGCAGCAATGCGTCAGGGCGACGACAACTGGGTAGATATTGTTAACTGGATGTTTGCAGCTACCTGGATTGCTGAATCACATGGCATTAACTCATCTAATGTTGATGAACACAAAGCCAACCCCGCTGATAGCACTGTTGAGAAACTGCTGGGTGTGACCCCCGGTATTGGTGAGCGTTTAGGGTTAAGCGACGACTGGGCCTATAACGTCATTAAGCAGGTCGGTAACTCTGCAGAAATATTTGATCGCAATATCGGTGCAGGTTCTGTTTATAACCTTGATCGCGGACTGAACGCACTGTGGAGTGACGGCGGTGTGATTGTTCCAATGATTCTCGACTAACGCTAACCACTCAACGGCTCGATAACACACACCCTTCTGTTTGAGGGTGTGTGTCATAAAAGCCATTTATCTAGTGAGTATTGAGGAAGCGCGAAGCGTAAGCGAGTGGAAATACCGCCATTAGTCTCGCTCACGCGTCGGGTTTCCTGATGCACCCGGCCAGCATCTACAGACCTTGCTTTCACTAATCAGGGAAGTCCGACACGTAAGCTATGCCGACAATGCGACTAAAAATCACACACGCTTCAGGCCACCTGGACAACGCCGACAACATTGACCTTACTGAATGAATCCACCTATCCAGGCCTCGCACATACGTCCGGTTGTCTCGACACAGTGACCTGCAATAAATGACCAGTTTTCTCAGAAGCCAGAAAGTCAGGGAGATATTCTTCCAGGCGCTGGTTTTGTCGGTGGTTGCAGCTCTGCTGGTCGCGATGGTGATCAATACACGCGCATCACTTGAAGCGCAAAGCCTGACAACCGGATTCGGATTTCTCGAGCGTTCTACCGGATGGGACTTTTCATTTTCTGTTCTGCCATATTCCATCAGTGATACTTACAGCAAAACAATCCTTATCGGGATTCTCAATACCTTGTTGCTCGGTTTTCTGGGGATATTCTTTGCCACCCTGATTGGTATCGTGATCGGACTGATCAGAACCTCAAAAAATGCGCTTTTTTCAATGCTGGGCACTGTCTACGTTGAAACGTTTCGCAATGTCCCGCTTATACTTCAGGCGTTGTTCTGGTATGCAATAGTTTCGCATTTACCCAAACCGCGGGCAGCATTATCACTTGGCGATACCGTATTCCTCAGCGGCAGGGGACTATACTTCCCTGTGCTGAACATCGCCTTGTGGTCTTTCGCTGTGATGGTGGCGATGTTTATCGCATGGGTCATATTTCTACCGTGGCTTCGCGAAAGACTCAGACACTCCGCAAGCTACTACCGCATCAGAAATATCGGATGGATACTACTGCCACTGGCCATGTTTGTGGTGGGGTATATTGCACGTATCCCCGAAACACCGCTGGTAGATATACCGGCGCTAAAGGGCTTGAATTTTCGCGGTGGCATGCGCCTGCCTCCCGAGTTGTCTGCACTGATTATTGCCATTGCACTGTATGGCGGTGCTTATATCGGTGAGGTTGTACGGGCAGGGTTAATGTCTGTGCCTAAAGGGCAAATAGAAGCTGCATTTGTTAATGGCCTGAAACCCTTTCATATTTTCAGCCGAATCAGACTGCCACTGGCGATCAGAGCGGTATTACCGTCTTTGACCAATCAATACGTACAACTCATGAAAGCCACAACCATCGGTATTGTGATCGGTTTTTCAGACCTCTTTATGATTATCTCCACTTCAATTAACCAAAGCGGTCAGACGCTTGAGCTGCTTGCCATCCTGATGGGTAGTTTTCTGATCATTAATCTGAGCATTGCCTTTGTGATGAATACTATTAACCGAAAACTGGCACTCAAGGGTTATGAGGTGAAAGGATAAGGGCATGGCTGAAGTGACTTATCAGGCACCACCGCAAGCGGATTTTTTTACCAAAGTCAGAAAGAGTTTGTTTGCCAGCCCGTTTGATTTTCTGTTGACGGTGGTTTGTGCCGTATTGTTTTGTTTACTCATCTACAAGCTTGCCGACTGGGCATTTTTATCCAGCATTTGGTCTGAAGAAGATGAGCCCTTGTGTAAAGAAGCCACAGGCGCATGCTGGTCAGTCATTGATGCGCGGCACCGGATAATATTTTTCGGGCTATTTCCCTATGAAGAACACTGGCGCTCCACCGTTGCCTGCATTGTGATGATCGCTACCATCATTGCTTCTTGTGTGCCGTGGTTTTGGAGTGGCTTAAAACTCAGTGTATTGTGGGTATCCGGATTTGCCATCTTTTATATATTGATGCACGGTGGTGTGTTTGGGTTGAGTGTGATCACGCCGGAGCGCTGGGGTGGGTTGGCGTTAACCATATTTATTTTTGCGGCAGTGTCACTGATCGGCATGCCACTATCTATTCTGTTGGCGCTTGGCAGGCGTTCGAAACTGCCGGTAATTGCAAAGCTCGTCGGATTATTTATCGACTTTTTCCGCTCGTTACCGCTACTGACTATCCTGTTTACCGCGGCAGTCATAACGCCTTTTGTTTTACCGGGCTGGCTGCAGGGGGATAAGCTGTATCGGGTGATTGTCGGGTTTGCGATCTTTTTTGCAGCGTACCAGGCGGAGAACATTCGTGCGGGGCTGCAGGCAATACCACCGGGTCAGGATGAGGCCGGTAAAACGCTCGGGCTCAATTATATGCAGCGAGTGTCGCGCATTCAGCTGCCGCAGGCGTTTCGCAATTCGTTGCCTGCGATTGTGAATCAGTTTGTGATTACGTTTAAAGAGACGTCAATCGTGACGATTGTAGGTTTTTTTGAAATACTCGCCTCTGGTTCCGCAGCATTTGGCACCGGCAAATGGACACACCACTACATTGAGGTGTATGTGTTTATCGGGCTTATTTATTTTGTCTTTGTGTTTTCATTGTCCCGGTACGGAGCGTACCTCGAAAAGAAACTGAGAGTAGGCCATGGTTGAGCACACGTCCGACAAGTCAACAGCAGTCACCATGGACAACGTCAACAAGTGGTTTGACGATTTTCATGTACTTAAAGATATCAACCTCGAGGTAGGCAATACC
>CALLLY010000037.1 GCA_938008205.1 uncultured Granulosicoccaceae bacterium | reverse complement strand
GTCAGAAACAAAACATAAAACGTAAGAGTGTTGAAATAACACGACAAACAACGACAGCCCTCTCCTTTGGAGGTTTACACTTTTATGGTTGATGAAGCATTAATTATTTCTGCCGTAAAGCAGGCCTGGGGCTGGACGGGGGTAGACCCTGCAGAAATTGTTGCGCAGAACGAGTTTGCTAATCTGTTAATCAAGGATGTTAATGGCAAGTATTGGCGCCTTTGTCCGGAAGATGTGTATTGTGAGGTGTTGGCGCAGGATGATGCAGAGTTTGATCAGCTTTTTAGTAACGAAGAGTTTCTTGAAGACTGGCACATGCATGTACTGGTAAAAAAGGCGAAGCAGGAGATAGGCGCGTTGCATGATGACCGGAGATATTGTCTTGCGACACCGGGTGTTCTAGGCGGTGAGTATGCGGTGTCGAACATCAAAACCGCGCCTTTGGTGGAAATAGTCAGTGCTGCCGGAGATTTAGCCAGGCAGATTAAAGACTTGCCGGATGGCACAAAGATCAAGCTAATGGTTAAGCACTAGCCTGGATTATTCATGAGGTGGCAGGCAATGGATAGTGAATAGGTATGTACTTCCTCGCTCACGCGTCGGGTTTCCTGGTTGCTAACCAATATCACACTGATTTATATCTCTCTCTCATGCACGATGTCGCAAAAAAAAAACACGGTTGATACCCTCCCGCTTGTGTGACGGTCAGTGCTAACAAAATTGAGAGACAAAAAAGCGATATGAAAAAAAATGGCGCTCAAGAGCGCCATTTTTAACTTACATTTTTGCAGTAAAGTTATTTGGGTAATGAACCCTCAACCCCCTGTACATACCAATCCATAGATACCAGGGTCGGGAAGTCTTTCAGATGTTTGCCGCCGTCTGCACAGTCTTCCGCCAGTTCACCATCCTGCTTATATACCGGGCATGGAAACGAGTGTCTCTCGCCAGTGCGCAGGCTTTCTTCCAGGGCCATTGCTTCCGCTTTCAGTTCGTCTGAAATGTTGCCGTAGTCAGCCATTTCAACCATACCGATACCGTTACCGGCGCCGTCTTTGGAAAGACCCCACCAGGTATCGCTTTGTGACCAGCTGCCGTCGAGTACTGCTGCAACGCGATCTACGTAGTAGCTATCCCAGTTGTCGACAATCGATACCAGATGGCTGGTTTCACCAAAGCGTGACATGTTAGATGCCTGGCCAAACGCATACACACCTTCTGTTTTCTCGGCGATTGTCATCGGTGCCGGGCTGTCAGTGTGCTGCACGATGATATCAGCGCCGGCGTCGATAAATGCCTGTGCGGCTTCTGCCTCTTTAGCAGGGTCGAACCAGGTGAATACCCACTTTACATCGACCTTTGCGTCCGGGTTGTGCTTCGCCAGTTCCATTTGAAAGGCGTTAATGCCACGGACGACTTCTGGAATAGGGAACGAAGCGATATATCCGATTTTGTTGGTCTTGGTCATTTTTGCGGCGAGTAAGCCCTGTACCACCCGGCCTTCGTAGAAGCGCGCAGAGAAGGTAGCGACGTTGTCTGACTCGCGCTTGTAGCCTGTTGCGTGTTCGAACTTCACATCAGGGTATTGCTTGGCGACTTCATTGGTTGGGTCCATGAAGCCGAAAGAAGTGGTGAATATGATGTCGTGGCCGGTTTCTGCAAGCTGGGTAATCTGCTTTACTGCTTCAGCACCTTCCGGCACGTTTTCAATAAAGGTGGTTTCTACCTTGTCGCCAAATTCTGCTTCGATAGCCTTGCGTCCGATATCGTGGCGGTAAGTCCAGCCCAGATCGCCAACAGGGCCTACGTATATAAAACCAACTTTGGTTTTGTCTGCGTGTGCAACGCCACCTAACAACAGGGTTGTGGCAGCAGCGAGGAGTAGTTTCTTCATGCTTAGCGGTATCTCATGTTCGTCTATCTAAGACGGTGGGTTAAAAGGTTTGCCTAGAGAGGCGGGTGCACTCTGTCTGATCATGCGAGGGTTGCGGGATATGATGACCAGAACCAGTATCGTAAATACATAGGGCGCCATAGTCAGCGCCGTTTTCCATTCCAGCTGCCAGCTTGGGAACAGGTTATCGAAACGCAGTTCAGAGGCCCACAGCAATCCGAATATGTAAGCGCCGCATAACACACGCAAAGGCTTCCAGGTGCCAAACAAAATGAGAGCGAGTGCCAGCCAGCCCTTGCCGACGGTAACGCCTTCTTTCCAGTCAACATGTACCAGTACGATAAAGGCGCCGGCTAAACCTGCCATGGCACCGCCGAATAGTATGCAATAAAAACGGATCTTTGGCACGTTGTAGCCGAGTGCGTAAGCGCTGTCGTGGTTCTCGCCCACAGCGCGTATTACCAGGCCGGTTCTGGTTCGCTGCAACACGTACCAAATGACAGGCACGGCGATTAACGAAAACCAAACCAGCAGATCCTGCCCGAAAACGGTTGGATGGTCGGCAACCTGAACGGAGGTGTAGTTAACGCCGAAAAAATTACTGCCCAGTGAGTTACTTAACCCCGCGCCCAGTATGCTCAGCCCCAAGCCAACCGCGACGTGATTGGAGCGCAGCCCTTGCGTTAAAAAACCGAAGACTGCCGCCAGCAGTGCGCCGGCAAAGGCGGCAGCGCATAGAGCGAGCAGGTAGTCTGTCAGGGTGAAGAATCGTTCTTCTTTCTGGCAGAACCCCGGGATCAGTTCTTCAAGGCAATTGATAGTTTGCAGGTTGTACGCAGCAATGTAGCCGAACAACGCACCGATCAGCATCATGCCTTCAACACCCAGATTAAGTACGCCTGATTTTTCAACCACCAGTTCACCCAATGCGGCCAGCAACAAAGGTGTTGCTAACAGAATGGCTGCACCGAGCAACTTAATAAGGAAAGTGATGGTTTCCGGAGTCATGTGGCCACCTGCGAAGTTTTAGAACCAGCTGCGCGATTCCAGCGCACGCGATACTGATCGAGCATGGCGGTACTCAAAAATGCGAATAGCGCTGTGACTTCTATAAGATCGGCCACCGAATCGTCAACACCCATGGAAGCCTGCACAAAAGAAGCGCCCACGTTGACATACGAGATAAGAAACGCCGCGAGTAAAATTCCAATGGGATGCAGGCGCCCGAGAAAGGCAATCACAATGGCTGCAAAGCCGAAGTTTTCCAGATAGTTTTCTGCCTGAATCAATTTGCCGGTTTCAGCTGTGAGATACACCGCACCGGCTAATCCTGCGGTAGCGCCGGAGATTAAAAACGACAACCAAACGGTATTGTCTGGTGAAAAACCTGCAAAACGCTCGGCGCGCGGTGTGTGTTGCGCAACCCGAAGGCGATAGCCCAGCAACGTAAATAATAAAACGGCAGCTAGAATGGCAAATGCTGCAAATAG
>CALLLY010000036.1 GCA_938008205.1 uncultured Granulosicoccaceae bacterium | reverse complement strand
TGAAAGTACTACTGAGGTGATCTGCGTGATTCCAACGACACTTCCGGAAGACAACCAGTCACTGGCATTCGAAGTGCGTTACGACGACACGCTGGAAAACACCATCGATGCGACCCTTGACGCGGTAGACTTTATCGATATTAAAACTATCAATAACTACGCACAGATTGTGTTACCGGCCATCGAACAAAATGATGATACACACACGATTGCCGGCAACGATCAAACCAGTGCACCACCGGCTGGTACCGGCACAGGGGCTGATGCGCCATCTACTGACGCTGGAGGCGGCTCCCTGGATATCTGGCTGTTAATGAGCCTGATCTTCAGCCTGACAACGATAGCAATTTCCGGAAAAGAACCGGCCACAATTTCCCGAGCTAGAAACGCCTCTGCAAAGACGATTTAACTATCGCAATTAACGCCTGTTTGTAATTGGTATCCGGCAATACCGCTAATGCATCAATGGCCCTGTTAATGTGATCCTGCGCTACAGCAATTGTTTGTTCAATTGCACCTGATGCCTTTACGGTTTCCACAATACTGCTGAGTACTGCCGGATCAACCGGATTGCCGACTGCACTGGCCGCGAGTGTTGCACTGACTTTTTCACGGGTCGCACTATCGGCTGACTGCAATGCATAGATTACCGGCAATGTTGGCTTTCCTTCCGCCAGATCATCACCGGCATTTTTGCCTAATTCTTCACTATCTGCTGTGTAATCCAGCACATCGTCTATTAACTGAAACGCGATACCCAGGTGCGCGCCGTACGCTGCCATGGCGTTTTCGACCTCTTCGCCAGCACCTGCCAGCACTGCACCCAGTTGTGTAGCAGCCTCAAACAATTTGGCGGTTTTTGAGGTAATCACTTTCATGTAACGCGCCTCGGATACATCTGCTTCGCCAACATTCAGCAATTGCATGACTTCTCCGGCGGCAATGGTGTTGGTTGCTGATGACAGAATTTCCATCACACGCATTTGCCCGACTTCCACCATCATTTCAAACGCACGTGAATACAGAAAGTCACCGACCAGTACTGCGGCTTCATTGCCCCACACCGCATTGGCAGTATCCTGCCCGCGGCGCATCGCACTGGAGTCAACTACGTCGTCATGCAGAAGTGTTGCGGTATGAATAAACTCGATGATTGCCGCAACATTGATATGATGCGGTCCGTCGTAACCGTGCGCTAGCGCTGAAATCAATACCAGTTTTGGCCGCAATCTCTTGCCGCCGGCACCGATAATGTAGGAACCCATCTGATTAATCAGCACGACTTCAGAATGTAACGCGCGCTCAATTCGCTGGTTGACCAGCAACATTGGCTGATCGGTTAACTGCTCGATCGTTTGTGTATCGCTCACTACACAGCCACCAGTTTGTGGCTTAACGGGATCGAGGCGCGAACTATCTTGCAGTAATAACAGGGGAAAACCACTGAGAATTGACTCATTGTCGGGGTCAGTCTAAAATTGAAGGCTTTTCTGCGTATTTGCCCAATAAGGCATTCGCTATTTCTCAGCGGCGCAGTTCTTGAGGCCAATACTGCTATCTGGCGGTGATTGGCGCAACCGTTATCGACAACGATTCTCCAAGGTATCGTTCTGGCGCAATATTAGCGCCCAAATGACTAAGTAACGAACCAGAAACAGCGAAAGCTCTCGGGCAGGATTTAACATGGCACATAAAAAAGCAGGCGGTAGTACCCGCAACGGACGCGATTCGGAGTCCAAACGTCTCGGCGTCAAAAAATACGGCGGTGAAACTGTATTGGCAGGCAACATTCTGATTCGTCAGCGCGGCACTCGTGTCCATGCTGGTGTCAACGTTGGTGTAGGTCGCGACCATACCCTGTTCGCGAAAGCCAATGGCGTGGTTAAATTCCACACCGGCGGACCGAGAAATCGCAAATTCGTGAGTGTTGTAGACGCCTGAACGGCCTCCGGCACTGACGAAACAACCCCGCCCAGTTGCGGGGTTTTTTGTGCCATAGCCTTTTACGAGATCAGTTGGGCAATCCTGCCAGTGAGACCCATGGCCAGGTAATCGGAACTTCAAAATGAAATTTGTTGATGAGGCCAGAATTAAGGTAATCGCCGGCGACGGTGGCAACGGATGCCTGAGTTTCAGACGCGAGAAATACATCCCCAGAGGTGGCCCGGACGGCGGTGATGGGGGCAACGGTGGCGATGTGTACCTGGTCGGCGACAATAACATCAACACATTAGTTGACTTCCGCCATACCAGAACCTACACAGCAGAACGCGGCAGCAACGGCGGCGGTGCAAATTGCACCGGGCGCGGCGGCCAGGACAAATTAATCCCGGTACCCGTAGGTACCGTTGCAACCGATAAAAGCACTGGCGAAATTGTGGCGGATATCGTCGACGACGGACAGAAAGATCTGGTCGCCCGTGGCGGTAAGCACGGGCTGGGCAATGCCAGGTTCAAAAGTTCCACTAACCGCGCACCTCGAAAAACCACCAACGGTACCCCGGGGGATCGGCGCGAGCTGTCACTGGAACTGAAACTACTGGCAGACGTGGGATTGCTCGGTTATCCGAATGCCGGCAAATCTTCACTGATTAGAAAAGTCTCTGCTGCCAAACCGCGCGTGGCCGACTATCCGTTTACAACGCTACACCCGAATCTCGGGGTGGTCAGTATCGAACCACACCGCAGCTTTGTGATGGCGGATATTCCCGGTCTTATCGAAGGTGCGTCTGAAGGACAAGGCCTGGGCATCCGCTTTTTGCGTCACTTGTCGCGTACCGGTCTGTTACTTCATGTTATCGACCTGGCCCCTTTTGATGAACACGACCCGGCTCAGGCAGCCATTGCGTTATATAACGAGCTCTCAAAATTCGGTGCCGGACTGACTGAAAAATCACGCTGGCTGGTGTTTAACAAGATGGACTTAATGCCGCAGGATGAATGGCAAACCAAAGTAGCAGACACCCTGAAAACACTGGACTGGGAAGGGCCCTGGTACGGAGTATCCGCGATGGACGGGCGCGGCACCGACCAGCTTTGCTCGGATATCATGATCTATCTGGAACAAAAACAACAAGACGAAAAGGACAACCCACCGCCTGCCGCTGCAGCAAACGCTGAGGCAGATGAAGACTTCTAACCATGAAAGCCGAACGAAGTCCCGCTGCTGAAAAATGGGTGGTGAAAATCGGCAGTGCGCTGATTACTGATGGTGCCGAAGGCTTAAACAGGCCGCGAATTGCCGATTGGTGCCGACAGTTCGCCGTGTTGATCCAGCATAAAAACGTCGAGCTGGTGCTGGTATCTTCGGGATCAATTGCTGAAGGCCTGCACCGACTTGGCTGGTCAAAGCGCCCGACCGAAATTCATCAACTGCAGGCTGCAGCGGCGGTTGGACAGATGGGGCTGGTGCAAACCTATGAATCTGAATTGAGCCAACACGGGGTTCGTACCGCACAAATTCTGCTGACTCATGAAGATCTCAGCAATCGCACGCGCTACCTTAACGCACGCAGCACGCTGGGCGCTTTGGTTGGCCTGAATGTGATGCCTGTTATCAATGAAAACGACACCGTTACCACCGACGAAATTCGCTTTGGCGATAACGACAACCTGGCCGCACTGGTTGCCAATCTGATGCAGGCAGACAAGCTGGTGATACTTACCGACCAGCGCGGGCTATTCGACAGCGACCCACGCACCAATCCGCATGCCGAACTGCTCACCCATGCCAATCCGGATAACCCTGAGCTATTAAAGATGGCCGGACCCAGTGGCAGTGCCGTTGGCAGTGGCGGCATGACAACTAAAATACTGGCCGCACAACGCGCCGCACGAGCCGGCACAAAAACCATTATCGCGAGCGGGCGTGAAGACAACGTATTGCTGCGATTGTTCGCCAGAGAGTCAATTGGTACCACGCTGACACCGCAGCAAACTCCGCTGGATGCACGCAAACGCTGGATGGCAAATCAGTTGAAAGTAAAGGGAACAATCACTATCGACACCGGTGCCAGCGCTAAATTACTGGACGGCACAACAAGCTTACTGGCGATCGGAATTACGGCAGTTTCAGGGGAGTTCTATCGAGGGCAGCTGGTTTCGTGTGTCAGTGCCGACGGCACCGAAATCGCGCGCGGCCTGGTCAACTACAGTGCTGGAGAAATAATTAAAATTGCCGGTAGTCACAGCACCGAGATTGAACACAGGCTCGGTTTCGTGCGAGAGCCGGAAGTGATTAACCGCGACGTTATGGTATCGATGTAGAGCTGTAGCATGAACTACTGGCCAAACACAGGTGCGACAAATACCGCACCATTACACTGCAACAGCTCTTCGCCGAAACGCGCGTCTCTAAAGCGCGCGAATCTGGGCGTTCAGTCTGCTCTTATGTCTGGCAGCCTTGTTCTTGTGGACAAGACCTTTGCGGGCCATGCTGTCAAGCACAGGAACCGCATCTTTGTACGCAGTTTCTGCAGCTGCTTTGTCACCGGCTTCTATCGCGTAAACCACTTTCTTAACGTGGGTACGCATCATCGAACGCATGCCGGCGTTACGAATACGGTGTTTTTCAGCCTGGCGGGCGCGTTTTTTGGCTTGGGGGGAATTCGCCAATTCATCTCTCCTAAATTGACTATTGTAAAAATCAACTCAACAGTATCGGCTGTAGGCATTTCATTGTCAACCAATCGAGCGCCGGTTTTAGCGAGCAGGCTGTTGTGACAACCGAAAAACCCGCAACAAAAGCGGGACTCGCACGCTCAGGCAGCATTGTCAGCAGCATGACCCTGATCTCACGCGTGCTCGGTTTTGTTCGTGATCAGGTATTTGCGATTGCGCTGGGCGCCGGCGCCATGACCGATGCGTTCTTGGTCGCCTTCAAGATCCCAAACTTTCTGCGCCGTCTGTTTGCAGAAGGTGCATTCGCACAATCGTTTGTCCCGGTATTTACAGAATACAAAGAGACCCGCAGCAAAGAAGCACTGCTGGCACTGGCAAGCCGCGTCAGTGGCACACTGGCGTTGATACTGTTGGTGATCAGTGTTCTGGGCTCAGTGTTCGCACCAGCGGTCGTCGCCGTGTTTGCACCGGGATTCGAAGACGGTGGCGAGCGGCAACGGCTGACCACCGACATGCTGCGCATTACTTTTCCCTATCTCTTTTTTATCTCCCTGGTGGCTTACGCCGGCGGTGTGTTGAACTCATTCAATCGCTTTGCAATACCCGCTTTGACACCGGTTTTTTTAAACATCTGCCTGATTACCGCAGCACTTTGGGGTACCCGCTACTTTCCGGAGCCGGTCATTGCCCTGGCCTGGGGGGTGTTTGCGGCCGGTGTGGTTCAGCTGCTTTTTCAATTGCCATCCCTACATCGGCTGGGGTTGTTAACCCTGCCCCGATGGGGGTGGCGCGACAGCGGTGTTCGTAAAATTATGAAACTGATGATACCGGCGATCATCGGTTCGTCAGTCGCTCAGATAAACCTGTTGCTCGATACCGTTATCGCCTCGTTTCTTATCGCAGGCAGTGTTAGCTGGCTGTACTACGCTGATCGGCTGGTAGAGTTTCCCCTGGGCGTTTTCGGAATTGCTATCGCAACCGTAATTCTGCCGCGCCTTTCCTCTATTCACGCCAACGACAAGCCAGAGGTTTTCAGCAATACGCTTGAGTGGGGTGCACGGCTTGGCTGGTTTATCGCCCTGCCCTGTGCGGCTGGGTTATTAATGCTGGCGCTGCCGTTGCTGGCGACGCTATTCGGTTACGGCGAATTTACCGATCACGATGTGAGTATGTCCGCCTGGAGCTTGCGGGCTTATGCCCTGGCACTGCCGGGCTTTATCCTGATTAAAATCCTTGCACCGGGATTTTTTGCCCGACAAAACACAAAAACACCGGTCCGCATAGGCATCATCGCCATGATCAGTAATATGGTTTACAACGTTATTCTGGTTGGTGGTTTGTTGTGGCTGGCAGTTCCAGCCGCTCATACAGGCCTTGCACTGGCTACCGCGTTGTCGGCCAATCAGCAGGCTATTATGCTTTACCTGCGCTTGCGAAAAGAAGGCGTTATCAGTGTCAGTGCCAACAGCCGCAGTATGATTCTAAGAGCAGTGCTGGCTACTGTGATGATGAGCCTGATTATCCTACTGCTGACCCCACCGGCGAACGACTGGTTTTCGATGCAGGCATCAGCACGCGTATTCACTTTAACCGGTATAATCATCGCATCGGTTATTGTTTACTTCGCGGTACTTATGATGAGCGGTATCAGACCACGGCACGTACTGTCTAATTCACCCAACCCGTAACTTCCATACAGCTGGAAACCTAAGACTTTGGACCTCATTCGCGGACTGCACAACATTTGCCCTCGTCACCAGGGTTGTGCGGCCACCATTGGTAATTTCGACGGGGTACATCTGGGCCATCAACGGGTGTTGCAAATGGTTCGCAACGACGCTGCCGCCCGCGGTGTGCGTTCTTGCGTGATCAGTTTCGAGCCCCTGCCAGCCGAGTTTTTTGCACCGGCGGACAAGACACCCACCCGACTGACCGGCCTTCGTGAAAAGTACTTACAGATTAAGAACCAGGGTATCGACCAGATATTAATGCTGCCTTTCAATCAGCAACTCGCCAATACCGACGCCAATACTTTTATTGAAAAGGTACTGATCGACGGCCTGGCCATCAAACACTTGCTGGTAGGTGATGACTTCAAATTCGGCCGTAATCGCAGCGGTGATTTCAACCTGCTGCAAAACGCCAGTACGAAATTCGGTTTTTCGATTGCGCAATCTCCAACCCACACCGAAGCAGGAACGCGTATTTCAAGTACACGAGTACGTTCAATGCTGGAAGCCGGAGACCTCAATCAATCAATGGCACTGTTGGGGCGTCAATATGCTATTTCCGGCAGAGTAGGTTACGGAGCGCAGAAGGGCCGCACCATCGGCTTCCCCACTGCTAATATAATGCTAGGAGATCACACACCTCCGCTACGTGGAGTTTTTGCTGTCACCAGCACGCGCGAAAGCCAACGCGCGCCTGTTGCAGGTATCGCCAACCTGGGCATGAAACCGACAGTCAATGGCACCAGGCTCAGCCTTGAAGTGCATCTGCTGGACTATGCCGCCAACCTGTACGGTGACATCCTCCGTGTTAAGTTTTTCCATAAATTACGCGATGAAAAAAAGTTTGCCTCGTTTGACGAACTCAAACAGGCCATTGCCAACGACGAAGCAAACGCACGTAAGTGGTTTGCAGATAACCCAGCCGTCCTGTCGACGAACAATTGAGATTCACGGTGAGTAACTACAAACACACGCTGAACCTGCCAAGCACGGACTTTCCGATGCGCGGCAATCTTGCCAAACGCGAGCCCGAGATGCTCGAGTACTGGAAAGAAATTGACGTCTATCAGCAGATTCGCGATGCATCACAGCAACGCAAAGAACAATTTATTTTGCACGATGGCCCCCCGTACGCCAACGGCGATATTCATATCGGCCATGCGGTAAATAAAGTCATTAAAGATATGATCGTCAAGAGCAAACAACTCGACGGTTTTGACGCCCCCTATATACCCGGCTGGGACTGTCACGGACTGCCGATCGAAAACAAAGTTGAATCAGAACTTGGCAAGCCCGGTGAAGATATCGATGAAGGCACCTTCCGCGCACGTTGCCGAGAATATGCGTTGAAACAGATTGATGGTCAGCGTGAAGACTTCAAACGCCTTGGTGTGTTTGGAGAGTGGGATAAGCCCTACCTGACGATGGATTTTAAAAACGAAGCGGGCATTGTTAGAGCGCTTGGCCAGATGATTGAAAAAGGCCATGTTTATAAGGGCACCAAACCAGTCTACTGGAGTGTGGGCGCACGCTCGGCACTGGCAGAAGCAGAGGTTGAATATCACGATAAAACTTCCACGTCAGTAGATGTACGTTTCAGTCCGGTAGATGCTGCTGCATTACATGCTGCCGCTGGCAGCGATCGCACTGAACTTCCCATTGCCGTTGTTATATGGACAACCACACCCTGGACACTACCCGGAAATCTGGCCGTGGCGGTTCACCCGGAGCTCGAATACTCGGTTGTCGAGTGTGACCTGGGTATTGGCCCTGAAGCGATAATACTGGCAACTGACTTAGTCGACGCCTGTATGACTCGCTACCAATGCGAATCTTATACAACACTCTCGACATTCACGGGTGTTGCGCTGGATCGTATCCCGCTGCAACACCCGTTTTACGATCGCACCTCGTTACTGGTATTGGGTGACTATGTCACGACTGAGGCGGGCACCGGAGCAGTTCATACGGCCCCGGATCATGGTGTCGACGATTTCTATACCGGTATTAAATATAATCTGGGCTTGTTGAACAGCGTTGGTGCAACCGGCACTTATGAATCCTACGTCGAGCAGTTTGCCGGTGAACATGTCTATAAAGTCGAACCGAAAATACTCGAGGTGTTAAAGAGCCATAACAAACTAGTGCTGAGTGAATCATTTCAGCATAGCTATCCTTACTGCTGGAGAACAAATACCCCGATTATATTCCGCGCCACACCGCAATGGTTTGTGAGCATGGAAAAAGAACACCTCAGAGCAAATACACTGGATGCCATCAAAACTGTGCGCTGGGTACCATCGTGGGGTCAGGCACGCATAGAAGGCATGATTGCAAGCCGCCCTGACTGGTGTATCTCACGACAACGGTACTGGGGCGTACCGATCACTTTATTTGTGCATAAAGAATCCGGTGATCTCCACCCCGACACCCTGCCGTTGCTTGAGAAAGCAGCAAGCCATATAGAAGCCGGTGGTATTCAGGCATGGTTTGACATGAGTATCGAGGACTTTCTGGGTGCTGATGCAGAACACTATGAAAAATCTACTGACGTTCTGGATGTGTGGTTTGATTCAGGTACGACTTACTCTCATGTGTTGCAGCAGCGCGGCCAGAAATATCCCGCCGATATGTATCTGGAAGGTTCAGACCAGCACCGCGGCTGGTTTCATTCCTCTATTCTTACCAGTGTTTCTATAAATGGCATTGCACCTTATCAACAGGTACTGACACACGGCTTTACCGTCGATCAGCAGGGCCGCAAAATGTCCAAGTCAGTGGGCAACGTGATCGCTCCGCAAAAAGTCATGAAAACACTAGGCGCAGATATCATCCGTTTGTGGGTCTGCTCCGCTGACTACAGCGGTGAGATGTCGGTGTCAGATGAAATCCTTAACCGCATGTCCGACTCCTATCGACGCATTCGAAATACACTGCGATTTCTACTCGCTAACCTGAACGGTTTTGATCCCTCTAAAGATCTGGTTAACACCGAAGATCTGCTGGCGCTTGATCAATGGGCGGTCAGTAAAACGCTGCAGCTGCAACACCAGATTCAGGAAGCTTTCGATCAGTATCAGTTTCACCTGGTTTATCAGCGCCTGCATAACTTTTGCACAACAGAGCTTGGTGGCTTCTATCTCGATGTGGTTAAAGACCGTCAGTACACCACGCAGGAAAACAGTCATGCCAGACGCTCGGCACAAACTGCGATGTACCATATTGCAGAGGCAATGACGCGCTGGATTGCACCGGTGCTGAGTTTTACTGCAGAAGAAGTATGGAAACAGCTACCCGGTGAACATAACAGGACCATATTCTGCGAAACCTATTATCAACATCTGCAGTCACTGGCTGACAATGCACTATGCAGCGATGACGAATGGCAACAAATCATTCAGATTCGTATCGCCGTATCCAAAGCACTTGAACAACTGCGCGTAGACAGCAAGATCGGTTCATCTCTGGATGCAGAAATCACCTTGTATTGCGACGACAACAATCACCAATTGCTTGCAAAGCTCGCTGATGAATTGCGCTTTGTCATGATCACGTCCGAAGCGGATATTCAGCCACTTGGTGAAAAGTCCGGTGATGCGACACAGGCAGACCTGGAACACAGCGAGTTGTGGATAACAGCACGCGCCAGCGCACAGGAAAAATGTGTTCGCTGCTGGCACCACCGTGCTGATGTTGGTGAGGATCAAACCCACCCGGAATTGTGTGGCAGGTGTGTAGAAAATGTTGAAGGCAACGGCGAAACACGACGCTTTTGCTAACGGAGTTTAAGTGATGAAAAAAGTCTATTTCGGCATTGCGCTGGTTGCCATTGTTATCGATCAGATCACCAAGTGGATGGCCAGCACGCACCTGGTTATGCACGAACAAAATCCGGTCATGCCCTCATTTAACCTCACTCTGATGCATAACTATGGAGCAGCTTTTAGCTTTCTGAGTAATGCGGGGGGATGGCAGCGCTGGTTTTTTACCATTGTGGCCATAGTAATCAGTATTGTACTTATAGTGTGGATTACCCGGCTAAAGTCCAACGAAAAATGGCTGGGTGTCAGCCTTGGACTGGTGTTGGGTGGTGCAATCGGCAATCTGATCGACCGCATCGCTTACGGCTACGTGGTCGACTTTATCCAGTGGTACTACGACCGCTTCTACTGGCCTGCGTTTAATATTGCAGATGCGGCAATTTCTGTTGGTGCCGTGATGCTGTTGCTCTCTTCGTTTTTTACGGACGAACAATCAACCGCAAAGGCCGAAACCTGAACACAACCTACAAAGAGATCAACGCAATGGAAATCGTCATGGCGAACCCGCGCGGCTTTTGCGCCGGGGTAGATCGAGCAATTGAAATTGTTGAGCGCGCGCTGGAAACCTTCGGTGCGCCAATTTACGTGCGGCATGAAGTTGTACACAACAAGTACGTCGTTGACGGACTTCGTGACAAAGGTGCGGTGTTTGTTGAAGAACTCGACGAGGTACCCGATGACAGTACGGTTATTTTTTCCGCCCACGGGGTTTCCCGCAGTGTTGAACTGGAAGCCGAAAAACGTCAGCTGCAGGTGTTTGATGCAACTTGCCCACTGGTGACGAAAGTCCACCTGGAAGTGGTCAAGTACGCCAAAGAAGGTCGCGAGGTGATCCTGATCGGTCACGCCGGACACCCGGAAGTCGAGGGTACAATGGGTCGATACGATACCAGCGACGGTGGCCGAATTTTGCTTATCGAAACCGCTGAAGATGTAGACAACATTTCTGTTGAAGATCCCTCACAGCTGGCTTTTGTTTCTCAGACCACCCTGTCCGTGGATGATACTCGAGACATCATCACCAGACTGCAAAAGCGTTTCCCACACATCAGCGCGCCGCGCAAAGATGATATTTGCTATGCCACACAGAACCGTCAGGATGCCGTCAAAGCACTGTGCGAACGCTGCGATGTGTTATTGGTCGTTGGTGCGCCCAACAGCTCAAACTCAAACCGGTTACGCGAACTGGGAGAACGCGCAGGCATTCCTTCCTATCTGATCACCGGTGCGCAGGATATTCCCGAAGATTGTTTCTCGTCGACAAAAATTGGTCTGACCGCAGGCGCATCTGCACCCGAAGAGCTGGTGCAGCAGGTAGTGGATGCCATCAAGCAGAAAGGCGCTACCTGTGTCACGGAACTGCCCGGGATAGAAGAAAAAATTACTTTTAGTATCCCGCGTCGACTGCGCGACTCTGCTTAGAGGCTGTGCTTCGGTTGGCACTAACAAAGGAGAGAGCACCCTTCCCTAACGCTCCGGCGGCCCCCTCCCGGCAAGCAAAAGTGGAGTAAAAGCCGGCGTGATAGCTGGCTGGCACCCTGGAAACCCGACGCGTAAGCGAGGACGGGCAACATATCAGCTTACTGACACTTCGGGCTTTCTGAAAATCACGCAAACACAGGCTTTGGCACCCGCCCGTGCGGGAGGCTCTGCGGAGTAGGGTGGTAAATCCGCCAGTACCGTGAGATTTTGGCTAACAAGCCTGTTCCATGACATTGTTATCAAAGCATGGGCTAAATATTCACCCGCGAGCGCCGATGGATCGTTAATAGAACTGTCTAGACCAAAGCGGGCATAACATAGTGTTCAATTTCGACTCCAAATCTTCTGCCGCAGCTGATTCCAGCGCGAATGACATGAGCCATCTACTGGCACTGGCTGCCCGTTTGAGTCCAATCTCGGATCTCAACGAGGCAAATCGTCTAACCATCTGCAAATCGGCAACAGTGATCAACATGAATCGCTCGACTGATATTGCTGCAAATAAAGAACATCGGTGGTTCACCTATGTACTTGAAGGCCAGGTTGACGTAGTCAACAGCAAGGAAAAAGACGACACTGAAGCGATCACGTCGGGATCCGATCGCGCTAACCAGCCGGTGCTTAAAGAATTTACCCAGCACCTGGCGGTGAAAACAAAAACCACCGCTCAGCTGGTGCGTTTTGGTCGCGAGCTTTTCGATATTTTGCTTAACGAACAGCAGAAGAACGCCACTAAAGTACACGATATCCGCGTCACCGAAAACGATAACCTGATCTTTGACAGCATTGTCAGCGCGTTTGAGGAAAAGAGCATTGCACTGCCTTGTCAGGCCGACATCGGTCAACGCATTGCGAGCCTGGTAGGCCAGGGCACAATGGGAATTCCGGAGCTGTCCCGAATACTGGCATCGGATCCGGCGCTGACCGCACACACCTTGCATGAGGCAAACAAGCTTGCCAGTGGCGGTGAAACCACTCAGACAATGCGCGGTGCAATCACCCGACTGGGCGTTGAAAGCGCTAATCAGCTGGGCGTAAAGATTCCCTCAGAGCAGAAGTGGCAAGCGGCCAATCCGGTAATCGAAAAGCATATGGCCAACTATCAAAAGCGGGCCACCCTGACTGCGGCAATCTGTAAAGTTTTTGCCAAGTCACT
This sequence comes from uncultured Granulosicoccaceae bacterium, assembly GCA_938008205.1. Taxonomy (GTDB): domain Bacteria; phylum Pseudomonadota; class Gammaproteobacteria; order Granulosicoccales; family Granulosicoccaceae. The sequence goes on along the minus strand of CALLLY010000036.1, from coordinate 2,597 downwards.
GCCACACCTTTCGGATGAAAGAGCCCACCTGATCGGCTTAATGGCCGACGCAGGTGAACTGATGATTCTTGGCCACGCCAACAACCACCCTGAACAGTTTGCGGACGCCGAAGCACTACATGCATCAGCACGAAACCTGCGCGAAATTGTTGGTATGTGGTTACTCAGCGCGTGGGGCTTCAATGAGAATTTCGTTGAAGCGGTTGAATCTGCACGTGACTTTTATCGCAACCACACCGGTGAAATCTCCTATGCCGATCTGGTGACTGCAGCACTGCTGACAATCGAAAGCGAAATGCCGGAAGAAGAAAACAAGTCAATTCCGAGTGTGGTCAATCTGCTTTTACCTCGCAAGCTGCAACAGGCGGGTATCGATTTGCAAAATCCCAAGCTGATTCTTCAGGAAGCGGCAAAAGAGCTCAAAGAGCTGCATCAGTTGCTCGCATAAGACCAGCTCCGACCTGCCGTTCCTAACGACAGGCATTCACTCTAAAACGCCGGCGATACGCCGGCGTTTTTGGTTCCATTGTTTGGATTTAAGCGTGATTTCTGCCGGCTCTGAAGACCGGGTTTCGCGTGCTACAATCGCGGACCGGTCATAGCTGAAATGACACTCGTAGCCTACACTGCAGTGCACGGAGTCATGGTGATTAATCAACTAAAATTCCCTCTACTGCTGGTGTTGCTCTGCGCATTCACAGCCGCATGCTCCAGCATTCCGAAACGAGCCCTTAAACCAACCATCGAGTTGGTCAGTGTGGTTCCTCTGAACATCAGCCTCAGCGAGCAAAAGCTCAGATTCGAGCTGAATGTCGGCAATCCAAACAGTTTCGAATTACCGGTTGAATCTGTCGATTTTATTGCGCGCTTTAACAACACTGACATTGCCAGCGGCAAAAGCAATCAGTCGACGGTGATTCCGGCCAACGGTGAGGCAATCCTGACACTGGACGTCACCGCCGGGATCGACAGGCTGGCCTCCACACTACAGACATTACTGCAGGGCCAGACCCTGGATCTAAACTACGAGCTTAACGGGTCAGTGCAGATTGAAAACTGGACGACCCCGATTCCGTTCAATGTATCGGGGACCATGGATGAAAAATCGCTCAAAAGTTAAAAATTCACAACAACACACACCCATCGCGCAATAAGTCGCATAATGCGGCGTATCTCGTATTGCCGGATAGTTTCGCTGCGGCAACCCTTTGGTTGGCTTGTCGGTAACGCTGACTGGATGCAGTAAAAAAACACTGGACGGTTTGCCCTCACCACCTGCCCGGTGGTTGACGCTGGCACATAATGAACAAGGCAAAAATATGCTTCCACCTCTCACTGACGAGCCGCATCCGGTTTCTCGTAAAACGCAATTTGATCAGAAATATAAATTTCTGAATTTCGCCCTGGAGTCACTTCGCGAGCCAGGCTCAACTGGCGCTGTCGCGCCATCGTCGCGGTATGTCACCGACAAAGTTATTGCACTGGCAGATCTCAAAAACGCCGAGAGCGTGGTGGAGCTCGGGCCAGGAACGGGCGCCTTTACCGAACAAATTCAACACCATGTTAAAGACAGCGCTTCGTTCTTTGCGCTGGAGCTTAATCCGACATTTGTCGAAGTGACCAGAAAGCGTTGTCCGCGTGTGCGCGTATATCACGACGCCGCAGAAAACCTGCCGAGTTATCTGGCCAACGGAGCGTTGAAGTGCGACAGAATAATTACCAGTCTGCCGTGGACAATATTTGAACACCGCGAACAGGATCATCTGCTGGAGACGATTGCCGGTTCGTTAAAACCCGGAGGACGCTTCATCTCGATAGTTTATCTTGGTGCCAAGACACGCGTAAGAGGTCGCTATTTCATCAATAGTCTGCCACTGCATTTTAAACACGTCCGTCGAAGCAACACGGTGTGGCAAAACATTCCGCCTACCCAGGTTTATTGCTGTCAAAATTAAGTAATATCAATTAATCGTCCATGAAAGTTACACCACTTGTCACCGACCTGCTCGACAGGTTGCCCGATGCAAAACAGGTTCGGCAAAGACTGGCAATTCCAAAGCCACAGCCAATCGTTGCATTTAAAAACGAAAAAGAAATATTCCGCAAAGGAAACGTGCTGGTCACAGATACGCGGCTGGCTTACATTGATCCATTTGATCGCATGCTCAAAACCTATATGTTTGAACACATGATCAGTCTAGATAAAAAGTACTACCGCGGTAGCTCAATGAACCGTCGCTTCTGTAAATTATTACTGCTTACCAGTATTTTTATTTTGTTAGTGACATTCATAATTGATTTACTGGATACAACTTCTCGCGGTTTTGTGCTTGTCTATATCCCTACCTTACTCAGTATGCTGGTAGGCATCATGGTATGGCGTGACATGCGACCCAAGTATAGAGTGCAATGGAAAATGCGCGATGGCTCAACTGATCAAATATCCACGGAGCCTTTGTTTCGCGAATGGTTTCTGGACAACAAACGCCGTGAAACTTTTATGGACGAACTCGCTGGTGCGATGAATGAAGCACTTTCAGGCAAAGCCTGGTGGCCAGGCTCGGAAAGCAGGACTCGAGAGTTTGTTGAAGACGTAC
>CALLLY010000035.1 GCA_938008205.1 uncultured Granulosicoccaceae bacterium | reverse complement strand
GCGCTGACGGGAAGCCTCAATTGCGGCTTGCGCTTCCGGTGTTTGCTGTAATTTTTCCCAGGTATCACAAAGCGTCTGGGCAACTTCCCCCACTTGCGCACGCAGACACAGGAAATCGTATCCGGCACGAAACCGGGGATTTCCAATCAACATCTTGGCGCGTTTGCCCTGCGTACGGTTGAAGCGGGGTTGTAATGTCCAGATTTCACGCATGGGAACCGAGAATCGACGAGGCAGCGCGGTGCGCTTTAACTGCGCCGGAACCGTGTCATCCGCCGCCATGTGCAGTGCCTGAACGGACGGATGGCCACTACCCTCATATTGTTCAGCTTTGATGGCAACGTCTGGCCACAGTAACACCGCGTAGATGAAAGCCGGAGTGACAGCAAGATCACTGCGAATCCTTTTATCCGTATTTTCCAGCGCCAGCTGGAACATATTTTCAGCTTTTTCATCTCCCTGCTTTAAACGCTGGTCAGCAGCAGGAAACAGGTATTGCAGCAAATCAAGCTCTCGCAACCATTCCAGGCTGGCAACGCCATGGCCTGATTGCAGTAGCTTTAGCACTTCGTCGAACAAACGAGCCGGCGGGATGTCTGCAAGCTTGCTGTGGTAATTCCGGATCGCCGTGTCAACATCAGGACTGAGTGTAAAACCAAGCTTTGCAGCAAATCTGGCCGCACGTAAAGCGCGCACCGGATCCTCAACCACACGGGATTCTGCATTACCTATAAATTTCAGTTCACCTTTCTGAAGATCTTCTACACCGTGATAGTAATCCAGCACACTGCCATCAGCGATGTTGTAGTACAGCGCATTAACGGTAAAGTCGCGTCGCGCTGCATCGTCTTCTACGGTACCGCCATAAACGTTATCGCGTACTATCCGACCGGTGTCGCCGGTTAATCCTCCCTCGCCTTCGCTATGAGCAGCGCGGAAGGTCGCAACCTCAATAATATCCCTGCCAAACACAACATGAGCGAGACGAAATCTACGCCCTATTACCCGACAGTTCTTGAATAACCCCCGGACTTCTTCGGGACTTGCGTTGGTAGAGATATCGAAGTCTTTGGGGCGTCTGCCGAGCAAAAGATCACGAACACCGCCACCCACCAGATAACTCTCAAAGTCAGCTTCGTTCAGTCGGTCCAGAACTTTCAGCGCATTTTTACTGATGTGCTCGCGTGAAATAGCATGTTCAGATTGCGGGATAAGGTGAGTCGTAGCGGAGTTATTCAAATTATTTGTCGGTCAGTGGCTTTCTGGAACCTACTACCCATTAGAGCGCCTGATCGTTTTCTTCACCAGTACGGATGCGAATTACCCTGTCTACATTCTCAATAAATATTTTGCCATCACCGATCTTGCCGGTTCTCGCCGCGGACGTAATAGCCTCGACACATTCGTCAAGCTGGTTGTCACTGACCACTGCTTCAAGCTTCACTTTGGGTAAAAAATCAATGACGTATTCCGCACCTCGATACAGCTCGGTGTGACCTTTTTGTCGCCCGAATCCCTTCACTTCAGTCACGGTCACCCCTTTAACACCGACCTTGGATAGTTCTTCGCGGACGTCTTCAAGCTTAAAAGGTTTTATGATGGCAGTGATTTTTTTCATGGTCCCATACTCGCCGAGTTAACCGGATAACGTAGAATCTCCCACCCTCCGGAGAGCTAATTCTAGGTGCTATTAGATACATCAGCAACAAAGTACGCAAAACAACGACGGTGGTTCAGTCACCATCGCGTGTTTTAAACTTGTGGATAAGACGTCTGTCGCGCTTGTTTGGCCTACCCGCAAGCCGCTCTCCTTGCGACAAAATTCGATCATCTTTCAGCTTTTCCTGCAACTCCACCCGCTTTTGAATACTTTCTTCAGATTCCGAATAAGCGGTTTGAGCATCCTTTGCTCCGACTCGCTTTTCTATCAAACGATCAACTTGTACAGAAAATTCAAAAGGCCCTTTTCGAATACTCAGATGCTGGCCAATGCAGATTTGCCTGGCAGGTTTAGCACGAGAGCCATCAACCAGTACCTTGCCGGACGACACCGCATCAGTGGCAAGTGATCTGGTTTTAAAAAATCGCACAGACCACAACCATTTATCAAGACGTACCGTCTGAGATTGTTCCTCTGGATTCACTGCGAAGCTCTCTCTTTCCCGCTGATTAAGATACTATGACACAAACCAAATAGGGCAAACCGGGACCAATCAAGGTGGAAGTGTACGTATACAGCAGTGACAGGAAAAGCGGGTATTACGTGTACCTGGCAAACAAGGATGCCTTTGATGTTATTCCGGATGCTTTGCAAAGTGCACTGGGGAAACTGTCCCTGGCTTTGTCATTTGACCTGAACGCCAGAAAAAAGCTGGCACAGGAAGATCCCGAAAAGGTTCGAAAAAACCTGGAACAAAACGGATTTCATATTCAGATCAGTGATCCACTGCTGAACCCGGATCAAATCTCATTCTGAGTGACCGCTGCACCGCAACGACGTGCCGTGCAGCAAAAAACACGCTGAGCGCGGTACGGATGCTATCTGTCAGGGACGTAAAGCGTAGATTCCTGGCTTGCAAAGTAGGCTGCCAGATCACGGATATCCTGATCCGAAAGGGCTGCCGCAAAGCCTCCCATAATAGCATTGTCTCTGGCTTTCGACTTATAGTCATTCAGCGCCTGCACCAGGTAGCTCTCATACTGACCTGCGAGCTTAGGATTTGTGGGAATGGTGCTGTTACCGTCTGCTCCATGGCAGGCAGCACAGGTCACGGACAGTGCTTTACCATTTTCCGCATCACCGCCGGCAACCCCTGCAACAGGGGCTAACAATGTAAGCGCCGCCGCGAGCAGCCCACTTCGAATCGAATTTTTTATCACGGGTTGCTCCGGTTATTTTGCAGATGCCAGATAGGCGGCGATATTAGCAATATCTTCGTCACTCAGAGAGGACGCATTAGCATGCATAGTGGCATGAGATCGTTGCTTTTCCCGATACGCCTTCAATGCCGCGATCAGGTATTCAGCATGCTGTCCCCCCAGCTTTGGCACATGATAGGTCGGGTAAGTGTTTACGTACCGGGGAATGCCGTGGCAACCAAGGCAGGTCTCTGCTTTTTGCTTACCAGCTTCCGGGTCACCCGCGTTCGCCACATTGGCGACAAACAAAGCAGAACCGATGGCGCTTGTCAGCGCTAGCGCTTTAAGTATTTTCATGGCCGTTTAGTCTTTGAGTAAATGAGTCGTGCCTGAT
>CALLLY010000034.1 GCA_938008205.1 uncultured Granulosicoccaceae bacterium | reverse complement strand
TTCGATTTCTCGGGTTCAACTGGCAGGTTTTCTGGTGTTGATATTAAAGGAACATTGTTTGTTCAGAGAAAAAATCTGTTGGCCGAGGATTGGCAACTTCAACTGATGGTCGCACGTTCGTATATCAATTTCAGAGTCCTGTTATGCCTGTTAACCGTTCTGCTATTGTTGGCCATTGCCGCGTTGGTCTATCGAAATATTCAGTCACAAAAGCGATTGGCAGTTGCGGAAAAGCGTTATGCCAGACAACTGGAAGTTGAAGTGAAACAACGTACTGAAGAACTTCATGCGGCTCAGCAAACGCTCATCAGTGAGTCTAACTTTGCAATGCTCGGGCGAATGTCGGGTGCGATCAACCACGAGATTAACCAGCCACTTGCCAGCCTGCGGTTAAACCTGGCCTCGCTCAGAAAACTGATCGAACAGCCGTATGGTGACATGGCAGAGATTCGTCAGGTTGTTGTAGACAGTGATCGGACGACTAAAAGAATAGGGCGGGTTATCGCTACATTGCGAAACCTGACCAGTCAGTCTCAAGCGCACCATAGTCAATTAAAGCCTGCACGATTGATCGACGAGGTGGTTGAGACTATTCATCGCGAACGACCGGCGATGTCTCAATCGATGTCTGTTGTCGTTGAAGAGCCGCATGCCGATATTATGGGTAATGAAATACTGCTGCAACAAGCCGTGCTAAATTTACTCTACAATGCGTTCGATGCTGTTATAGACGAGGTGCGGCCTCATGTTAAGGTTGTATTGAAACGGCATGAACAGTTCGTGAATATAGAGGTATCCGATAATGGCTGCGGCTTGAGTGAAGTGGTAACGGCTAACTTGTTTAAACCTTTTGTCAGTGACAAAACCCGCAAATCAGGACTTGGGCTCGGGCTGACTCTGGCCGAGCTTATTGCAAAGGATCACGGTGGTAGTCTGCACTACCGACCTGCAAGCGATATCAAAAACGAGGGGAGTATATTTACCTTGTCGCTTCCGGCGTTGGCAGGCTAACCCGTATGGATAAATCTGATTCTCTTACTATTCTTCTGGTCGATGACGATCTCGATGTACTCGGCGCTATCGCGAGGTTTTTACGTACGCACGATATTGGGGTGGTAGTAGCAGAGTCCGCACACACGGCTTTGCAGCGTTTACAAGAGCAACACATCGATGCGATTGTTACTGATCTTAGAATGCCGAAAAGTAACGGGCTGCAGTTCGCGGTAAGTGCCAGAGAAACCCGACCGTTAATTCCGATTGTTTTTTTCTCAGGGTATGCGCAAGTGCCTGATGTGGTGGCAGCGATGAAGCTTGGAGCGGTTGAATTTCTGGAAAAACCCATCGATCCTGATGAACTGCTGAAGGTGATAAACCGGGTACGCATTAGCCACCATGGCACGCTGACAACGCAAAGGCTGGCGTTTGATGGTTTAGATCAGGGGTATCCGCTAAAAATGCGTGTGCTGGCCTACGAAAAGTATCTCATCGAGAGCAGCCTGTTGCAGCACGGTGGTCATATCTCAAGTGTTCTCGAGTCATTACAGGTTAATCGCCGAACCCTGAACGACAAAATGTCAAAACTCGGTATCAAGCGCGATGCTTTGATTGCAGATACCGTGGCTGGAAACAGCAAACCCGCAGATTAAATGCATTATGTCGGCGTAGAGGTCGCCCTTTGCTGGCGATTTCGGACCTGGTGTCGGCAATTTATTGCCTATTTCAGCGGCTGTTTTCTGTCATAACCACAAGGTCGTGGTTTTAGTTCATACAAATCAGAGGCATACGCGCGCTTGTCACGGGTATAATCATCGCTCACACTTGTCGTGCTTTATCCTTTCAATTGAATAGTGGAGGTTGATCATGTTTAGAAAACTCACCGCAACATTAACCACATCGGTGGTACTCGCGGCTGCTGCAATGAGCACCGCGGCCTTTTCGTCTGATTATGTTTTAAATACCGCATCTACCGGTGGTACCTACCATCCGGTGGGAACTGCGATCGCGACGCTGTCAAAAATTAAGCTTCTGCCAAAAGAGAAGTTCAGCCTGACGGCGGTCAATTCAGCCGGATCCGGTGCGAATGTCCAGGCGCTGGCTGCGGGCACAGCGCAATTTGCCATTTTGCAGGGACTGTATGGTTCCTATGCTGCCACCGGCACAGGCCCCGTCACTGAAAAGCAGGAGAATCTGCGATCGGTCACCATGCTGTGGCAGAACGTTGAGCAATTTCTGCTGGCCAATGAGCATGTTAAAAGCGGCACCGTGTCTGACATGGCAGCGCTGACCGGTGAATCTATGGTCATGGGTAAGGAAAACTCCGGTACGCTCGGCTCCAATACCGTACTTATTGAAGGTCTCGGGGTTGATATCAGCAGTTACACGCTCATTCATGCCGGTTATGGTCCTTCCGCCGATGCAATGGCTAATGGCCAGGCTGTTGGCGGCGGTTTTCCTGCAGGCCCACCGACAGGTGCGATCACCAAGTTGATGTCATCCAACGGTGATAAGTTTACTTTTCTAAACGTCACTGCAGAAGAAGCTGAAAAAATGGATGGTGGCCGTAAGCTTTGGGTGCCTTACACCATTGAAGCCGGTACTTATCCGGGGCAGGATGCAGATATCCAAACTATTGCGCAGCCGAATTTCTTAGCGGTTAACGCTGACGTTGATGAAAATCACGTTTATCTGCTTACCAAAACCATCTACGAAAACCTCCCGTTTCTGCAGGCTATACACAAAGCGACCAATGCGATGGATATCAGCAAGGCCCTGGGTGGATTGCCGGTACCATTGCACCCTGGTGCAATGCGTTACTACAAAGAAGTGGGTTTAGAAATTCCTGAAAA
>CALLLY010000033.1 GCA_938008205.1 uncultured Granulosicoccaceae bacterium | reverse complement strand
CTGAAAGTGCAGATGAATTTGAAAACCTACGCCGTTTGATCGGCCAAGTAATTCAACGACTAAAACAATTTTCCAGATTAGCGCAATACCGGAACGCGTTGCCGCGGCGATATAAGGCTGCAATTGTGGCAGCACAACGTGCCGAAACGTTTTAAATTTCGAGAAGCGGAAAACCCTGGCCATCTCCGCATAGCCGGCGTCGAGTGCTTTCGCCCCCTCACGCATAGTAACAATCACATTGGGAATTTTATTAAGCGCAACCGCGCCTATTGCAGCAGCTTCATTCAGGCCGAACCAGATAAAGCTCAGTACAATAATGACAAGCGCCGGAATGTTAAGCAGCAGGATTACCCAGGGATCAAAAAAATGATTGAGCTTTTGGTTTCTGCCAAGTGCAATGCCTATGGCGGAGCCGATAGACATGGCAAGAACAAACGCCAGCACTACCCGCAACAGCGTCATCGATGTATGTAACACCAGATCACCACTGCCCCATTCAGTGAGCAGTGAACCGACGACCTGGGACGGCGGTGGTAACGAACGACTTTGTGCCAGCGCTGCCGCCACAGACCACAATACAACCAATCCGGCTATCGAGCCAACCCAAACCAGCGTGCGCCACAACGCACGCGAAGCTAGCACCACCTGCACCGCACTTTAGTACTCAAAAAATCAGGGGTTCACCAGTGCCGGCCAATAAGTGCCATCAACCATTTTGGAAGACTGCCCTACCAACTTGGGACCACCGAGCTTCGCCAGTACCTCGTAAAGTAAACGGGCATCTGCTATTTCATCTGCCACGGAGCGTGATGGGATGCCCTCTCGAAACCGGTCTCTGAGCGTGGTGAGCGCCGCACCCTTGTCTTTAATCGCTCCGGACTCGCCGAGTCTTGTCCATTCGTCATCTGAAGCACCCAACAAAGCTTTGGTGTCACGAGACGCCTGAATAAAACCCATGGCAGCCTCCGGATTGGCGGCGGCCCATTCATCCATGAAAACATAGCCAATCGCTGACACCGGTCCACTTGATCCAAGTGCTGCCGCGGCCTCTTCTGCACTGACCAGACGACGAAAACCATCGGCCTCCAACCGTGCACAGTAGTGCCAGTAGTTGAGCATGGCGTCGAGCTCACCCTGTCGGGTTTTCTCAGCCAGAAGCGGTGGAGCACCAAAGGCAATTTCATTTTCTTTCGCGAGATCCATTTCATGCTCCTGTTTGGCCATGCCCTGAAGCAACAGCCAGCTTTTATCCAATGGACCACCGGCGACACCGATTTTTTTGCCTTTCAGATCGTTCAATGATTTCACCGGGCTGTCTGCTGACACCATTACCGCGCCTACCGACGAGGAATAAGGCACGAAGGTTACGTTTTGACCTTCTGCACGCTGCCGCGACACCCATAGCCAGTCGGCAACAATCACATCAACCGCACCAGCCTGAAGTGCTACCCGAGTGGCATCGCCACTGGCAAACGGCACAATCTCCACTGCTACACCGTTAGCAGTATCGAAGCCGCCGTGAAGCATTGACTTGAGTTCCCAGTTGACAGTCCCGAACTTGAGTACGCCCACCTTCAAAGGCGTGTTATCGGCGCTAACCGGCAGCACCAGTATCGACAGTAGTACAGCAATAACGTATTTTGAACACCGTTTAACTAATTTGCTGGCCTGGCTTTGACTCATGATTGCTCCTCTTGTTTCGCTTGATCGTAACGCGCTGCCACGTCGATGGCAAAAATTTCTGGCGTTACTTTTGACCGCACTGGTTAGCCTTTCTATCAGTCAATATGCAGTGGCAGGCAACAACAACACAACTCCGACGCAAGCCGTCGTCACTGTACCCGCAGATGCCCCGCTTCCACCGGGAGTTGACGTTGCGACCGGCTTTAGAATGCAACGTTATCGCTCACCAGTACCCGATACCCTGCCAGGGGCGGAAGTGGTAGATACAGTGAGAGTTATCGAGCTCTTTAAATCTGCAGATGTAGTTTTTATTGATGTTTATCCACCTGTCGGCCTGGGTCCTGATCCCTTGGAAGGTCACTGGATAACCAACGAAAATCATCGCAACATTGAAGGCTCGGTTTGGCTGCCGGAGGTGGGCCGCGGTTATATAGAACAGCCGCATGTCGACTACTTCCAGCGCAACCTGCAATCGCTTACCGGCGGATCAAAACAAACGCCCTTGTTATTTTATTGCACTGCGGATTGCTGGCAAAGCTGGAACGCCGCAAAAAGAGCCGTACTGTGGGGCCATGTAAATGTATTCTGGTACCCTGAAGGTACTGATGGCTGGCAAGACCACGCTCAACCATTAACTGAAGCCGAACCGGTCAATTTTCTCGGGGAATAACACTTGTCAGATGCGTTAACGAATAACCTGCCAGATAGTACTTTAGTCTCTGAGTTTACTGCCGTGCAACATGCGATGGCAGAGCAGCTTGCCGGTCATGAACGTTTAATCAATCGATTGTTGGTTGCTGTTATTACCGGCGGGCATGTATTGGTGGAGGGATCACCAGGGCTTGCTAAAACCCGAACAGTCAACTGCTTTGCAAATCTGTTAAGTGCAAATTTCTCTCGCGTGCAGGCAACACCCGACTTACTTCCTGCAGATTTAACCGGTACTAATGTTTACCAGCAACACACCGGTCAGTTCAACTTTATTAAAGGCCCATTGTTTAACAACATTGTACTGGTGGATGAAATTAACCGGGCACCGCCAAAAGTCCAAAGTGCGTTACTTGAAGCTATGGGTGAAAAGCAAATATCAGCATCAGGCCACACCTATGTGCTGGACGATCCATTCATGGTGGTGGCGACGCAAAACCCGATTGAACATGAAGGAACCTATCCGTTGCCGGAAGCACAGATGGATCGCTTTATGTTTTTTGTGCAAGTTGCTATGCCCGATCCACAACTCGAACTACAGATCCTTAATATTGTTTTAAAGGAACAAGCTGCCAACCCAGGCACCGCTACAGCAAAGCTGAACGATGCACATATCAGTGCAGCAAAAAAGGCGGCTGCCAACATGTACCTAAGCGATGCAATCAAGAACTACATTGTCAGGTTGGTTACCGCAACACGCGGCTACGGCGCAGGCGGACGTGAATCTCAGGCAATTGAACACGCCGCAAGCCCACGTGGCACAATCTTTCTCGCACAGGCCGCGCAGGCGCGTGCCTGGCTTGCAGGTCGAGATCATACACTTCCGGAAGATGTGACAGCGCTGGCACCCGATATCTTATGCGGTCGAATTGTATTGAGTTATCACGCACAGGCACGAGGTGTCACCAGCCGCGAGGTGATTCACAGAATTATGGATTCCACCGCGGTTTTGTAAATGACAGCCGCCACACAGGATTACCCGCTGACTACCCTGCCACTCAGCGCTCTTATAGAGACACGACACGATGTCATAAGACATAGCGCACCTGGCGTACCCGGCGGTGTTGCGCTCCCCGGCCTGCGTACCGGCCCCAGACGCGGACAGGGACTTGAGTTTATAGATTTGCGTCAGTACAACGAAGGCGATGACGTCAGGCACATCGACTGGAATGTCACTGCGCGCACTAACCAGCCGTATACCAGGCTGTATAGAGAGGAAATAGAAAACACGACAACCGTCATAGTTGATTTACGCGAGCATATGTATACCGGCTCCACAGTGCTTAGGTCAGTTCGGGCCGGTCTGCAAGCAGCACGCATGTTATGGCAGGCAAGTCACGCCGGTGACAGAGTGGCAGCAATGACAGTAACTGATGAACGCATACTCGAAACCCGGCCGGTTGCCGGACG
>CALLLY010000032.1 GCA_938008205.1 uncultured Granulosicoccaceae bacterium | reverse complement strand
ACCTGATAGCCGGCTTCGTGCAGGGTTTTTGCTGCATCAGCGCCGATGCCGCTGCCGCCGCCAACAATAAGTGCTACTGGTGAAGTGGTCATATGAATCTCGCCGTCGTTGCGTTTTTAAAGTTGCGCCGATGTTAATCGATATGTTTTTCAGACTAAACCATTTGTTGCATCCAATAATGAAGTTACCGCCTTGTGGTCGCTTTGATACAATAGCAAAGCACAGCAACTGGCAATTGGTTTGGTATGAATCTTTACCTGAGACTTATCTGGGTATTTCTGCGGGCTACTTTCCGGACTCGTATTACCAGCGAAAATCTTCACAACGAAGTGACCACAACGATCTACCAAATGATCTGGACATCAACCTGCATGTTAACAACGGTCGTTACCTGACACTGTGTGATCTGGGTCGAATCGATCTGTTTCTACGCTCGGGGCTTGCGAGAGTGATGCTGAAAGAAAAATGGTTTCCAGTGGTTGGAAACGTCACCATGACTTTCATAAAGCCTCTGCATGTGTTCAATCGAATACGTATATCTTCAACAGTTACGCACTGGGATGAGAAGTATTTTTATTCAACCCACACCATTTATAGAGGTGATGTGGTGGTCTCTACAGGAACATCGAAATCTTTAGTGGTGAGCCGACTATCGGGCAGGGTAACGCCGGACGTTGTTATCGGGACGGTCAATAGAGCGCTGGACCGAAACTAACCCTCTTTAGAATTTTAACGCCTGGTAGTCGGCTAGCGAATCATAGTGAGATATTTGGCAGCGTAACGTTTTCCCAGTTCACGCAAGCCTTCGGCATCAAAATGATAACCATCGGCATGTGTGCTCAGTCCGTCACTCTCAACGCATGCAGTCCAGCGATCACCGTTAGTGTTTAGTGCCATCAGCTGACGGTTCACTACTTCGAACTCTGCTGTCTCCGCGCATATAAATGGTCGCTCGGAACTAAACCAGCTTTGTTGGCGGAAGGTGCTGATTAGCGTGTCGAGCCTGGTGTGGTAATTCAGGTCGCCTTCGTCGCTTTCTCCCTGGTGCCACAGGATGCCGTCGAGTTCGCTTTTGTGTGGAATCTGATTGATTGCATCGATCACTTTGGCATCAATGTGGTTGAAAAACGCGCCGCCCTGATTCCAGTGTTCAATGCCTTCGCCGGGCGCTGTCGCGAGAATGAAGCCGACTACCCGATGGTCATGGCGTCGGGTGACTTCTTTTGCCATGTGAAAGGCAAAATTGTTTGATGGACTGTCTCCGGGGTTGCCTCTTGGATACCAGTTTCGATCCCAGATCTGATGTAAATCGGCTTGTTGCCAGCCATCCCGGGTAAACGCAAACACTCGCTTATGAGGTTCATCCAGTGTTGCGTCGTATGCGGTGAGTAGCCCCAACGCATTGGACTGTCCGGTGACCAGTATCAGTTCAGTAATATCTGCCGGTGTGTAGTTTTGCGGTGGCTCGGGTTCGCGACTGATGACTTCACCGGTGTTGTCCGCATCACTTTGCAGCAGTGGTTCCGGCTCCGGTGTCAGTACCGGTGTCGGCTCAGGCTCAGGCTCTGGGGCGGGTGTGGTTATGGCAACCTGAGGCTCAACAGCGGTCTCGGCAATCGGCGTATTGGTGGCTGGGCCGCTTGAAATGGTACTGCCTCCACCGCACGCGCCGAGCATCAACAAAAGTATAACCACACTGATTGTTTTGTGAATCAGCAACATCTGAACGTTATCCCCGTCCTTAATTATCTACCCCTAGTATGAATAGCCCAGAATTCGAAAAAATGGCGCGAGAATCATGACGGATTTGTGATATTTGCAGTTTGATCAAGGCGAGGGCGACTTGGTATTAATACCGGTTGGGAAGGGTATCCGCAGTCTCGTTTTAAGCGCCCGACAGGTCGATACTTTGATTATCGGCGGATGGTGTTGCCGTGCATAAATTTCATAACAGGATGTTTGCACAGGGAAGGGCGTTGATGGCTTTGCTGGTTGAAAATTTGGGTAACTTCCAATGGCTTGAAGTCTCGGGAATTGGCTCAGCTTTGCTTGGCTTGATCGCGTTTCTTCCGTATATGCGTGATACCATTCAGCGCAAAACCCAGCCACAGCGTGCCTCCTGGTTGATCTGGTCGGTGTTGGGCTCCATTGCCTTTTTTACTCAGGTTTATGAAGGGGCCACGTCGTCACTGTGGTTTGTTGGTGTGCAGGTGGCTTGCACGATCACTATTTTTGCTTTGTCTGTCTGGTTTGGTGCCGGCCGATTTCTCGCCCGCAGTGATCTGGTGATTCTGTTGTTTGCCGCTCTGGGATTATTGTTGTGGTATTCCACCAATAATGCCGCCTATGCGCTGGCAATCACTATTACGACCAGTTTGCTGGGCGGAGTTGCGACCGCCGCCAAAGCCTATAGAAACCCTGACAGTGAAACCTTGTCTGCCTGGGTGGTTTCATTGGCAGCTACGGTGCTCGGGCTGTTGTCGGTGGGTGCAGTTGACTGGATGATGCTGGCTTATCCGTTGTATCTGTTTGTTCTATATTCGATATTCATTGTGGCTATTCTGCTCGGTCGAATGCGATCTGCTACACCATCCATTACTATTGCGGCCTCTGCCTGATTGGCTGTGTTGAGCTGTTCGGCTGGCAACAGAAGCCCCGGGCGTAAGCCAGGCCCGGCGCGTCATTTCAACTGGCTGACGCTGCGAGCTTCCTGAAAATCATCTCGCCTTTTGCGTCGGCTGGCGTGAAACCGCTGCGTTACTCCCAGTCCATTACAACCTTGCCGGCTTCGCCACTTAACATATGCTTAAAGCCGGTTTCGAAATCTTCTGCCGCAATCCGGTGAGTAATCAGCCCCTGTAGATCAAGGCCGCTTTGCACCATGGCGATCATCTTGTACCAGGTTTCAAAAATTTCCCTGCCGTAAATACCTTTTACCTGCAGCATTTTAAAAATAATCTTGTTCCAGTCGACCGCGAACTCAGTGGGGGCAATACCCAGCAGAGCGATCTTGCCACCGTTGTTCATTTTATCGATCATATCGCGCATAGCGGGTGCGGCACCTGACATCTCCAGTCCAACATCAAAGCCTTCATTCATA
>CALLLY010000031.1 GCA_938008205.1 uncultured Granulosicoccaceae bacterium | reverse complement strand
TGCCTTTGTCCTGAGAGGTAGATGCCCCGAAGTTCGGTACCCCTGAAGTCAGATTCAGGCTACTGGATGCAGAGCGTTTATCTCGTACGTCGTAACCCGCTGACGCCGCCAGTTCGGGAAGCTTGTTGTAATCAGAGATAGCCAGCCGTTGCTGTGCAGCAACCGCCTCGAGCATTTTTAAACGATTATCGAGGTTATATTTCAGGGCACGTGCAACAGCCTCCGGCAGATCGATCACCGCATTGGCAGCCGGCACGTCAGAGAACATATTTTTAAGATCACCTGCGGCACGTTGCTCAACTTCGTCAATCCCTGCAATGCGCGGTGAACTGGCACAACCGCACAAAAGCGCAAACACACTGCAGCCGACAATGTGACGTTTTACCGACTTACCGCGTTTTGGCACGGTGAACTCCTTTTTATGAAATACTGCTCCAATCGGGATCAAAATCTGAACCATGACTCGTCATCGGAAAATGCTTAAATTCTCCAACGAGAGCTGGTTCTCAACACCCCTCGAAAGATGTAAAGATTTGTATACAGTTACTTTCGATTGATTGATTTCTCATCGGAATCCTGCAACCCGATTTCGATTCTGATCTGCAATACAGCACTGTCTGGCATACGGCAAAAAATAACCATTCCCCGCGATAATTGCTGATTGGTTTCCATGCGCCTTTATTGGCACCTTCAGCCCGGAACCTGGTGTCACAAAAATGACACACATTGGCACCCCAGCCCGCCAAACACCGAACTGAGTCACACAATAAAACGCCAACTGTCAATACACTGCCGCCTTTTCCTGCATAGGTGGCCCGCACATGAGTCGATTAGCGCGAATCAGCATCGTGTTAGCAGCAATAACCTGCCTGGTACCGACGCTGGCAATGGCAGACGTCGCCAAGGTCACCTCGCACCGGTACCTGCAGTCTCCAGACTTTGAACGCGAACTTACTATTGCTTTAGGCGATAAGCCCGTGCGCTTTTTGCTCAACCCCAGTGTGGTGACCTCGCGGCTGCAGGTCACAAACGTGTCCGGAGAAACACAACCGTTTACCAATACTGCCTTCGCCGGCATCATTGCAGGCGAAAAGAACTCCTGGGCCAGACTGTCTATTACAGAGCAAAGACTTTCAGGCGTGTATTCACGCAATGGTCGCCAGTATGAAATTACGACCAGCGGCTACGGCCAGATTTCAGTTAACCCTTTGTCTGAACAACACATTCACCACCATCATCATCATGGTAAACGCACGGCACTCGGGCTGGTACGTAAGCCGGTTAGTCGGGTTGCCGATATCGCTATTGTCGTAGACAGCAAGTACGACAACTTCTACGGCGGTAACGGGGTTGAAAAGGCGCTTTCAATCATCAATGCCGTCGATGGTATTTACCGGGAAGAGTTTGCGCTGGCATTGCGGGTAACAAAGCTGGTCACTGTGAATGATGCCAACAACGACCCTTTTAACTACGGGTCAATACCCATTGAACAAATGCTGCGTAACTTTCGAAGCTACCGCCTGGGGGCTGCGGACCTTTCAGACGTGAGCCTGGTACATCTGTTTACCGGCAACCGCAATTCTGATGAGCCCGTGGGTCTGGCCTGGATTAATACCGCCTGCAGAAGTGATGGTTATGACGTTGGACTGTCCACACCATACCGGCACGATGTACTTCTGGCAGCACATGAAATCGCTCATAACCTTGGTGCGCAACACGATACCGATACCGCCTGTAGCGCTGAAGACTCAAATGTTATGTGGCCGTATATTTCAACGAACACTTCGCAAAGCTTTTCCAGTTGTACACTCGAAGCGGTAGAACAGGCACTACAAAATAGCTGTCACGCTGAGACTATCGATTTGCAGGTATCTTTAAACCAAACAGACAACAATACGGTTGCGGTAACGGTTCGAAACAACGACAACTTTCGAGCTAATCCATCAGCGACGCTTACTGTAAATCTCCCGGAAAACAGCCTCGCAGCAGCGTTGGATGGAAGCTGTGAGAACCCGGCAGGCGAGCTTACCTGTAACATCGGCGCCCTGCAGGCTGGCGCTGAGGAAACGGTATCTTTTACGCTTATCTCGTCTCCCAATGGAGATAGATCGGCTGCGTTTATTGTGGAAAACGCCGACTTTACGGATCCGAAGCCACAAAACAACCACGCCAGTGTGTTAATTAATAACGCAGAGATAGTGGCATTGATCGATCCATCCAGCTTTACCGGTCAGGATGAAGCTGCGGGTGCGGTGTCGATAAACTTCGACGGCATAGGAGGCATTAGTCCCGCTGATCTTTCGCTTTCAATGTTGGTACTGGCGATATACCGACGTAAACGCAAAGCAGTATTTTTTAAAGGCTAATACAGGGCCCTGGCAATTTCATCGACCTGCCGCATACGTTTAATCCGATCAAACAATATTTCAGCGGCAGGGTAACCAAGCTTTAGATAAGTGAGCCATTGTTTGGTTCGATTACCGGCGTACTTTGCAGGTAAATCTACTGCCCCTGCCAACAATACTTTCAACAATTCCAACACGTCTTCCCAGGGCAACTGAGGTAATGGTTGACACTTGGATTGCATGGCAATTTGCCTCGCCAGTAAAGGACGTGCCAGCGCGCCCCTCCCGAGCATCAGATCCACACAACCACTTTGTGATCTCGCGTTTAACGCATCGTCGGTATTCCAGATTTCTCCGTTGATGATCACGGGTATGTTAAGCAGATGCTTTACTTCAAGGACTTGTTGCCAGTAAGCCGGTGGTCGATAACCGTCGGTTCGGGTTCTGGCATGAATACACAACTCATTGGCTCCCGCCTGCTCAATACGCCGGGCAATCTCTACCAAATGATCTGCATTGTCAAAACCCAATCGCATTTTCGCAGTCACCGGGATATTGGCAGGAACAGCATCTCGAACAGCAGCAACAATCTGCTCAACGGTTTCCGGGGTTCTTAACAGTGCCGAGCCACCACCATGACGATTGACCGTTTTAGCCGGACACCCAAAGTTGAGATCTATACCGGGTGCGCCCAGTGCTGCTGCTTTACCGGCGTTTATAGCGAGGGCTGCGGCATCACTGCCAAGTAACTGTAAGTAAACCGGGGTTCCGGAACGGGTTACACCACCAGTTTCAAGTTCAGGACAAATCTTCACGAATACTCGTCTGGGATATTCGTGGTCGGTGACTCGTAAAAATTCAGTCACACAACGATCATACCCACCCAGCCCGGTCAGTATTTCCCGCATCGGATGATCAGTTACCCCTTCCATTGGAGCCAGCATTATTCTGGGCACCACTGTACTGCCACTCATAAAAACCGCAACAACCCTACTCGACAGTCTTTGCAGGCGGGTTCAAACAATCGCGGATAGCAATCGCGGTATCGAGCAACCATTGCTGATACAGACCGACACCACTTGGCAACATACTGGCCAGCGGATCTATACTTCGGTAGTTGATACTGGCGTCACTGACCACGGTTTTAATCGAGCTGGTTTCAAACTGGGGTTCCGTTAAAATGCAGTTTATTCCTTTGTCGGTGATCGATTGTTTAAGTGCTTTTAAATGCCTTGCACTGGGTGCGACCTGCGGCTGATAAGTGACAACACCCGCGTTGTTCAGCGCGAAGCGATTTTCGAAGTACTGCAACGAATCGTGAAACACCAGGTAGGGCTTATCGGAAACATCGGACACGTGGCTCGCCACAGTCTCTACAGTATTCGCCAAACTTGCTTTAAATTCTCTGGCATTCTGTAGATAAACCTGCCGTTGTGTCGGGTACAGTTCGGCAAGGGTTTCGGCAACTATATCTGCTATCGCTGCCGCATTGACCGGGTCGAGCCAAAGGTGTGGATCAAGCTTAAACTCGTGATCATCACTATGTTGATCCAGATGTTCGTGATCATGGGAGTCACGCAATGGTAATTGCGAAGGCAGGTCTGCATTGGCAAGCGTGATGACCCGAACGGTATCGGGTAGCTGTTCAATGGCCGATGCCAGCAATGTTTCGATGCCCTCGCCCACCCAAACCACAAGATCTGCGTCCTGCAGGGATCTTAATACCGATGGTTTGATCCGATCCAGGTGCACCGATACGGTGCCATCGAGTAACAGGTCGGGCTCTTCGATGCCATCTGTTACGGCGGTCACAATACTGTGCACCGGTTTAATGGTCACCAGCACCGCAGCACTGGCGGGTCCGGTCATCCCCAGAAAAGCGATGATCAGCAGGAAAAGTCGAGGTGTTGTCATGATGTTGATGCGCGGTGTAGTAGCGCCAGTATAAGGCAAAAGACTATTGGCTACGCGCTGAACAGTGGGATACGCTATGATGCGGCAACCAAAACCAAGTATCACCGTTGAAAAAGGCCAGCCCCACAGACAGCCCCCTGGTAGAAGTTCGCGACCTGACGGTGAAAAGCCAGACCAGCACCCTGGTAGACAACGTCAGCTTGTCTGTCAGCAGGGGTGAAATTGTCACGATTGTCGGCCCCAATGGCAGCGGCAAAAGCACCACGCTCAAAGCTATCCTGGGTATTCTCAAGCCACATTCCGGCAGTATTCATATGGCCGGTAAAACCCGTATAGGGTACGTGCCGCAAAAGCTTGAGATTAACTGGTCCATGCCTTTGTCAGTGCATCGCTTTATGCGCCTGACACAACGCCACAGCGATGATGAGATTGACCGCGCTCTGGCTGTGACAGACGTCAATCATCTGAAAAAGCGCGAAATGACGGCGCTGTCAGGAGGCGAATTTCAGCGCGTTCTGATCGCTCGGGCAATGGCCAGCAATCCGGATTTACTGGTGCTGGACGAACCGGTCCAGGGCGTTGATTTTAATGCCGAGGTAGACATATACCGGTTAATAGCCGAACTGCGGGACACGCACCGTTGCGGCGTATTGCTGGTATCCCACGATTTGCATATTGTGATGGCGCAAACGGATACCGTCGTGTGCCTGAATGGACACGTGTGCTGCTCCGGCACGCCGCACGCGGTCACTAGCAGCACCGAATTTCAAAACCTGTTCGGGGTTCGCGGCGCTCAGGCCCTGGCCATCTATCAACATCACCACGATCACAGTCACGGACCGGACGGACAGATAATTCCAGAACACGACCACAACCACCATGCTTGATGACTTTCTGATTCGCGCGCTGTTGGCCGGCGTTCTGGTGGCACTGGTTGCAGGGCCGTTTGGCTGCTTTGTTATCTGGCGCAAGATGGCCTATTTTGGCGACACCATGGCGCACTCGGCGCTGCTGGGGGTGACGCTGTCTCTGCTACTGGAGATTCACCCGGGCATCGGTGTGTTCCTGGTGGCATCATTAATTGCAATCAGTCTGGTTCTGTTGCAGCAGCACGCGGCATTACCGGGTGACACTATCCTGGGCATCCTTTCACATTCAACGCTGGCACTGGGGCTGATTGCGATCGGGCTGATGTCCGGCAACCGTATCGATTTGATGAGCTATTTGTTTGGCGATGTGCTCTCTGTAAGCCTCGAGGATATTCAACTGATCGGCATCGGCGCTCCACTGGCCCTTATCGCACTGGTTGTTATATGGCGCCCGCTGTTGGCTGGCACTGTCAATGAAGAACTGGCGCAGGCCGAATCGCAAAATCCGAAACTCGCACAGTTGTGTTACCTGCTACTACTCGCTGGTGTGATCGCAATTGCTATTAAGATTGTAGGTATTTTATTGATCACAGCACTACTGGTGATACCGGCCGCCACCGCCAGACGCTGGGCAGCGACCCCCGAGTGGATGGCAGTACTGGCCGCTGGTATCGGTGTAGTTGCAGTCATGTGCGGGTTATCTGCCTCGCTTTTAGCAGATATCGCCGCCGGCCCGGCTATTGTGGTCTCAGCGCTGGTGTTGTTTCTGGTAACGACGGTTCTGCCGCGCCGCTAGTCGCCTGCTGTTTTTTTCGTGAACAACATGTAGTTCACCAGCTCTGACGAGCTTGTCGAAATCTGTCTGTTGAATGGATTCACCTTCACACCTGTGCGCGCCACCACTTCCAACTGCCCCTGACCTAACAGCGCTTCAAGTTCTTTGGGCTTGACCAGTTTGGCATACTGGTGAGTGCCTTTCGGTAACCAGCGCAACACCATTTCAGCACCGAAAATAGCGATAAACCAGGCTAGCGGGTTGCGGTTAATCGTTGAAACAAACTGCACACCGCCATCACGTACCATTGCATTACAAGCGTTCATAAACAACGCCACATCGGCAACATGCTCCACCACTTCCATGTTCAGCACAATATCGTACTGGTGACCTTTCGCCGCCAGTGACTCGGCGGTGGCAACATCGTAGCGCACTGGCAGGTTCTGCCCCGCGGCATGCTGCACCGCTATTTCAATATTCTTGTCACTGATGTCCACTCCATGCACATCTGCGCCGAATCTCGCCATCGTCTCAGATAAAATGCCGCCACCGCATCCAATATCGAGCAACTTCAGGTTTGTAAACGGGTGCTCGGATAATGGATCTGTGCCGAATTGCCGGTGAATCTGATTAACAATAATCCCCGTTCGAAACTTGTTGAGCCGATGCAGTGGCCACATCGGTCCGGTTTCGTCCCACCACATTGCTGCCAGTCGATTGAAACGTTCGCGCTCCAGCGGATCAATACTGGTTTGTGAGTCGGCCGCACTATGCTGAGTGGCCGTATTCTCTATGTCGTTTTGCATAAGCTACCGGGCTCTATTTAGTCTCATAGATTACTGTGGGTTATTGCCAGAGTCGTATTATTGACTAAAGCTCTCGCTGTGGGGTTTTACGCCTGGAAGAGTGGAGAAGTTCAGACAATCTAACCTGTTGATTAATGGTTAAAAACCTTAACCGCGGAAAGTCAAAACCATTAATTTGTGTTAACCCTCACAAAATGAGTACTAAATATGCAATAGCTCACGTATTCAAGAAATGAGTGGAGTTGCCCCTCCCATGAAGTGGAAGGCCAAATCAAATTCCGAAGCTGGTGAAGTGCTCAAGCTGCTGGCTAAGCAGGGAGAGCCGTTGCTAAAAAAACTTGATAAGGGTAAGCACTTTGAACCGCTCCCTAAACAAGCCCAAAACGATGATCATAACGATCATGATGACTCTGAAGAGGAGTCCCTCGAGTCAACCGCATTAGCAAGCTAACCCTGCCACAACACTACCGACCTGCTTTCACATGAAAGCAGGTGCCAACATTCCGGATTCGCTATTTTTCCGCAACGATATAGGCAATCCAGCACTCGTGATCGATGACCTCCCGGGTCTCTTCAAATTCATCGAGCGCTTCGCCGGAATCATCATCAAACATCTGCACAAAAAACCTGACGTTACTGAAGCCTGCCTCTCGTAACAGATCGTCCGTTTCCTGCCCGCCCCATAATCGCCAGGTGTAACTGAAGGCCTTGTCCATTCGTGATTTGTCGGGAAAACGAAAGTGGATGTAGCACTGCATTTCCTGCGTCAGTGCGTTGTACTTGTTTTGATCCCAAAGATAGGTAAAGCCATCCAGTTTGTGTTTCTCTACTTGAGTTGAATGTGCTTCAGAGCCACCAAACGAATCCAGAAACATAATACCGTCGTCGTTTAGTGATTTGTGCACACTCTTGAAATAGGCGAGCAGATCCTTGCGTTGCTTGAGAATCCAGTAACTGAAGTTGAATGCCAGCACAACATCGACCGACGGAGTTTCAACAGTGCGAACATCGGCCTGAATAAACTCAACCCGCTCACGCTGTTTGGGTTTCAGTTTGTCGTAGTTGTGCTTGCGCCCCCACTCCAGCACCTCTTCGTCAAAGTCCACCGCCCAGGCTTTATTGTTTTTACTGCGCTTGGTCCAGACGCAGGCGCTTCTGGCAGTACCGGCAAAGTCTTCACGCAGTGTCTGAGGCTTGCGCTTGTGAATCGCCTTGTAAGTGTTTTGTACAAAGTCCAGTTCAAACTCGGAATCCTGTACTGATTCCTGATACAACGCGTGCCGGTCTGCACGCTGCGCCATGGTTTTTTTCTTTTTCTTGTTCTTTGCCAAGACTTAGCCCTCAAGTGGTGGTCAGCTTTTAATGCCGACACCTTTGTTCAACAGATACAACGCCACACTGGCGAGTATGACGATAAAGCTCAGAATAACGGTGAAAGACCATCCGATACTGATATCGGAAGTCCCCAGTATGCCAAACCGGAAACCGTTGATCATGTACAACACCGGATTGATAAAGGATAGACCTTCCCAAAAATCCGGTAGCAGTTTTACCGAGTAAAAGATACCGCCGAGATAAGTCAGTGGCGTTAAGACAAAATTCGGAATGATAGAGATGTCGTCGAAACCTTTTGCAAATACCGAGTTGATGACTCCGGCGATGGAAAAAAGTGTCGAGGTCAGCACCACAACCAACAGTGTGATGAGTGGGTTTTCAATTGATAACTTGGTGAAAAACATCGATACCGCCGCCACCAGTGCACCGACCATAAGCCCGCGACAGACGCCACCGGCAACAAAACCGGCGAGTATCACAAAATTGTGTACCGGTGCAATCAGCAGTTCTTCCAGGTGATGCTGAAACTTTGCACCAAAAAATGAAGACACCGAATTTGAATAGGAATTGGTAATCACCGCCATCATGATAATGCCGGGTACGATGAAGTCGATGTAGCGATGGCCATCCATTTCACCGACTCTTGATCCGATCAGGGTGCCGAATATCATCATATACAGCAAGGCACTCACGGCGGGCGGCACGATCGTCTGTACCCATATACGCATAAAGCGTCGGATTTCTTTGGTAACAATTGTTTTGAAGGCAACAACATTAACTGCGGCAATAGAATCCATCAGCTTGCTTCCTGCTGATCTTTACTACTTACCAGACGCAGAAAAAATTCTTCGAGGCGATTACTCTTGTTACGCATACTGACAACCTCCAGCCCTTGCGAACTCAGTTGTTCAAATAAACTGTTCATACTGTCCCCCAGTGGCATCTCGACGTCCAGACGTGACCCTTCACAGTGGGTGACCTTAAACCCCTCTAGGACCGGTGGTTGCTCCGGAGGTTGCTTCAGATCAAACACAAACGATTGAAATTTCGACCGGCTGAGCAAGTCACTGACGGCGCCCTGCTCTACAATTTTTCCATCGTCAATGATGGCAACATTGCGGCACAGAGTCTCAGCTTCTTCAAGGTAGTGAGTCGTCAGAATAATGGTCGTTCCGTTTTTATTAATCTCTTCCAGAAACTCCCACATGGAGCGTCGAATTTCAATATCGACACCCGCAGTAGGTTCATCAAGAATCAGGATCTCCGGCTGGTGCACTAAAGCTCTCGCGATCATGAGACGACGTTTCATACCACCCGACATTTCGCGCGCAGGCCGATCACGTTTCTCCCACAGCTCCAGCAACTTTAGATAACGCTCTGCACGCTCCTGCGCCACAGATTTGGGTATGCCGTAGTAACCGGCTTGTGTTACCAGTATATTCAACGGTGTTTCAAACACATTGAAATTGAATTCCTGCGGCACCAGACCAATCAACAGCTTGCACTGATTACGTTGCGATTTTAGATCCAGTCCCTGTATGCGGACTGTGCCTTCGGTGGCGTTAACCAGTGAACTGATAATGCCGATAGTGGTCGACTTGCCCGCACCATTAGGCCCGAGCAGCGCAAAGAAATCACCCTTATCGACAGACAGATCCACGCCATCAAGAGCGACGTGGTCATTGTCGTAAGTTTTCTTCAGTCCTGTAATTTCCAGTGCTTTCATTGCCTGCTTTCTAATACCGTGAAAGGTAATTTGTATAACTGGTCTATCGCACTAATCGAAACACAATTGCTGCAGTACGCTTCGTATTGGCGTTGGAATCGTCACCGGTTTTTCGGTACTTGCGTCGACGAAAACATCGGTAAAGTAACCAGTTGCTTTGATGTCGTTCTGATCAGCGATAAACAGCCCGACTTCATACCGCACACTGGAGTTACCAAGCCTGCCCACCCGCAGGCCTGCTTCGAGTGTGTCGGGAAATTTTATCGGTGCAATGTAGCGGCACATATTCTCGACAGAAAAACATCTGACACCGTGCTGCGCTACGTCGAGCCCCGACTCCACTTCCAGATAACGCATAATAACCAGCTCAAAAAACGTCAGGTACTTAGCGTTGTTAACGTGGCCGTACTGATCGTTATCCGACCAGCGCGTGGGAATTGTCAGAAAGTGCCTGAAGTTATCTCGCACCTCGGTGCGATCCAGAGGAAAGTCGGTCATTACGATGCATCAAGTGGCGGGCGATTACTTTGCCACAGCACTTCACCCCCACCCTCGTGTCGAGCCAGTACCCTCGCGATAACAAATAGCAGATCGGACAGTCGATTAAGGTAGATAACACTTTGCGATGGCAGAGTTTCTTCCTCGCCCAGTGAGATGACACATCTTTCAGCCCGCCGGCAGACCGTGCGCGCTAAATGACACGCGGCCGCCGCCTGACCACCACCGGGCAATATAAAATCTTTCAATGCCGGCAACTCATCGTTAAGTTGATCAAGCTGGCGCTCGAGCCATGACACATGTGCCTCGGTTAGAGATTCATGTCCGGGAATACACAGCTCTCCACCCAGGTCAAAAAGGTGATGCTGCACCTCTGTGAGCACAACTCTCACCACTTCCGGCACCGGCAGCGCCAGCACCATTCCCACCACACTATTGAGTTCATCAGTGGTGCCGTAGGCCGTCACTCGCAGGCTGTCTTTACGGACCCGGGAACCATCGCCGAGGCCGGTTGTGCCCTCATCACCGGTGCGAGTGTATATTTTTGTAAGTCTATTGCCCAAAGCGGACTCCTGGCAGAGTAGTATAGGGTTATTGCGCTGGCGGGTAGCAGACAACGCCGGGCGCGCCATTGTGCCAGAATAGACTGTAAATAGTCATACCTATGGCTGCTGCATTATCGGCCGATAACCTTATATTCACCGTTGTGATCAATTTTGAAGGCTCGCTCTTTCATGCCATTGAGTCGTTTTATCTTTATTTTTCTGGCACTTTTGCTGGATACCAGCATCGTTCTGGCACAAAACAGCACTGACACAGCCACAGCTACCGGCCGACTGATTGTGACTTATCGTGCCGATCAGAATGCCTCTGCGAGCCTCGGTGCCCTGCAGGGCGATCGAAAAAGCACCGACAGCCTGCATCGCGGGCGTTGGCGTGCCAGTCGCAATCTGGACTTGTCACGCGGGTTGTCCAGACAAACTGATCTGCTGGATACCGGAGTATCGCAGCAGCACGCATTACAGGCACTGGCGAAGCTGATTGCCAACGAATCCGGCGTTGAATCCGCGTCAGTTGAATACAAGCGCTATCTGCTGGCACAGCCCAACGATCCACTTTACGCTGGCAACCAAAGCGCGCTGGGCGACCAGAGCTACCTGTACGATGGTGAGTTCAGCATGCGCGCACCCGGAGCCTGGGACATCACCACCGGCTCGCAAAGTGCGGTTATTGCGATTGTCGATACCGGCGTGTTGCCGCAGCATCCCGAACTTACTGCGCGTTCAATAGACGGGCTCGGATACGATTTTGTATCCGCAGATCAGCCAGGAGACTTCACCAGCGCCAACGACGGTGACGGTCGCGACGATAACCCGCTGGACCCGGGCGACTTTTGCGGCACCAAGCCCAGCAGCTGGCACGGTACCGGTGTGGCGAGCGTCGCGGCGGGTAACAGTAACGATGCTATTGGCATCGCCGGTGTGGACTGGAACGCGCGGCTGCTACATGCACGGGCACTGGGAAAATGCGGCGGAACCGACGCGGATATTATTGATGCCATTCGTTGGAGCGCCGGTTTGCCGGTGCCCGGACTTCCGATCAATCAGATTCCGGCAACTGTGGTCAATTTAAGTATCGGCGGTCCGACCGAATGCACCCCGGCCTGGCAAAATGTGATTAATGAACTGAATAATCTGGGGATTCCGTTTGTTATCGCTGCGGGCAACGAAGCCAACAATGCCCTGCGTTCTTCACCAGCCAACTGCGCTGACGTAATCACCGTCGGGTCACACACACCGGGCGGTGATCTCGACAGCGGCTTTTCAAACTACGGTTTAAAAGTCGCCGTAGCGGCACCCGGTAGAAACATCATCATGGCCACCAACACAGGCGTGCAGGATGCAGATATCGCCGGCAACGACTATCACCGTGAAACCGGTTCAAGCTTTTCCGCGGCATTGGTCAGTGGTGCAATAAGCCTGATGCAGAGCCTTGATCCCGGCCTCAGCCCTAACGCGATCCGAGGCATCCTGCAGCAAAGTGCTGTGCCGTTCGCGGCTGAGGGTGATTGCAGTAACTACTACTGCGGTGCAGGCATTCTTAATCTTTCACAGGCTGTTCGACTGACGCGAGATGGCGGCTACGATGCCAGTTCCAACGCCGAAAATAATGTCATCACGGCACAACTCACCAATCTTGAGCCGGGCACGCGTGTAGACGGTGCCTTGTTCGGCTATCGCGATATTCGATACTACAAACTAACCACCACTGAAACCGGTCTGCTCACCGTTCAGTCTGAGTCCGACACCGATTTGTACGGCTACCTGCTCGACGATAAATTCAGTGTGCTAACGCTCGACGACGACAGCCACACAGCGTTTAACTTTCGGGTCGCCGCGCGCGTACCACCGGGAAACTATTTCCTGGCTGTAGAAAGAGCCACCAACCGACGCAGTGACGGTGAATCTACGTTCAGCCTTGATGCAGAATTAGTCATGGATCAGCCTGATCCATTCAACTTTTCTGCGGTTTCCAATGCTGCTTTAAACGCGCCGGTCACCTCTGAGAGCGTTCGCCTGAGTGGCCTTCCCGAAAGCACGATTATATCTGTCTCGGGCGGATTTTACTCGGTCAATGGCGGTGAGTTTATGGATTCACAAGGCACGGTCAATAACGGCGATACGCTGATTGTGTCACTGCAATCGGCCGCTGCCATTGATACACAAACCAGTCTGATGGTCAGTGTCGGTGCCTATGCGACCGAATTTTCAGTCACCACGGGCGATGGCAGCACAACACCGACCATTACTCCGTCACCCCAAAATAACAGTTCAGGCTGTGTACTGGGTTCTGCCACCAGTCGCTTTGATCCGATTCTGATCAGCCTTTTATTGCTGGCCCTGATCAGTGTGGCCAGAAGTCGTCGAAGTAGTTAACCGACAAATAACGGATTCATCGCTTTACCTGCTGTGTCGAGGCTCTACAATGCTTGTTTAGCACCTGCTCGACGAGACGGCGATGACGCAAAAATTTACCGGCACCGAAAACTATGTGTCGACCGAAGATCTAACGATGGCCGTCAATGCCGCGATGACTCTGGGTCGTCCGCTGCTGATCAAGGGCGAGCCCGGTACCGGCAAAACCCAGCTTGCCGAAGAAGTTGCGCAGTCGATTGATGCACCGTTGTTCCGCTGGCACATTAAATCTACCACCAAAGCACAACAGGGATTATATGAGTACGATGCGGTGTCCCGGTTACGGGACTCGCAACTTGGCGATGATCGTGTGCAGGACATTGGTAACTACATTATTAAAGGCAAGCTCTGGGAAGCCTTCGATTGTGATCAGCGCGCCGTTGTACTGATCGACGAGATCGACAAAGCAGACATCGAATTTCCAAATGACTTATTGCTTGAAATCGACAAGATGGAATTTCATGTCTACGAAACCAGAGAAACCATCGTCGCGAGGCAACGACCGCTGGTCATCATTACCAGTAACAACGAAAAAGAATTGCCGGATGCTTTTCTGCGCCGCTGTTTTTTTCACTACATACGCTTCCCCGATCACGACACCATGCAGAAAATTGTCGACGTGCATTTTCCCGGGTTAAAAAAATCGCTGCTGGATGCTTCCCTCAAAGTGTTTTTCGAGATGCGTGAAGTACCGGGTTTAAAAAAGAAGCCATCCACCTCAGAGTTGCTGGACTGGATAAAGCTGTTGCTTGCCGAAGACATTCCAGCCGACGCACTGCAGGCTGAAGACAAAAACTCGATCATCCCCAAGCTGCACGGTGCACTGCTTAAAAACGAACAGGACGTACATTTGTTCGAGCGGTTGGTGTTTCTTAACCGTAGAAATAAATAGTTTCCGAAGTTCATGTTAATCGACCTGCTTTATCGATTGCGTCAGGCTGAGGTACCGGTATCCATTACCGAGTATCTCGCCATGCTCGATGGACTCCAATCTGGCATCGGCGGCTATAGTGTCGACGACTTTTACCACTTTGCCCGCATAGCCCTGATAAAAGACGAAAGACACTACGATCGATTTGATCAGGTGTTCGGCGATTACATCAACGGTATCCACAATATATTCGATGAAGTGATCGGTGAGATTCCGGAAGAGTGGTTACGTGCAGAGGCAGAGCGACTATTCACCGATGAAGAGAAAGCGGATATTGAAGCACTGGGGGACTGGGACGAGATCATGGAAACGCTCAAGAAGCGTTTGGAAGAACAACAAAAGCGTCACCAGGGTGGCAACAAATGGGTAGGTACCGGAGGCACATCACCATTCGGTGCTTACGGGTATAACCCGGCAGGTGTCAGGATCGGTCAGAAAACCGGACGCCACGGTCGCGCTATGAAAGTGTGGGATAAGCGCGAATATAAAAACCTCGATGACCAGCGTGAGCTTGGCACCCGTAATTTTAAAATGGCATTACGCAAACTGCGAAGGTTTGCCCGTGAAGGCGCACAGGATCAGCTTGATCTGGATAACACCATTCATGCAACGGCGCGTAACGCCGGATTGCTGGATAT
>CALLLY010000030.1 GCA_938008205.1 uncultured Granulosicoccaceae bacterium | reverse complement strand
ACAGCCGTAGAGCAACGTGAAGGCAATTACAACGTGTGCATATCGAAGTTCGCCCCATCCTCACTATTTCGGCGGATTCTCCGAATTTTCCAATCCGCAACTGCACAGCGCAGGTATACGACAGCATCAGCCGTGCATAGTGCACATCGGCGTTGGATTACGGCGGAAATGACCCTAAACTAATAGGATTACCATAGTCAGGATAGTTGAATGCTCGATGTAACAGCCTTTTTTGATGAAGCGACAAACAATGTAAGTTACGTGGCCGCTGATTCTGAGACCGGAAAGTGTGCGGTATTCGATTCTTTGCTCGACTACGATTCGGCGTCCGGCCGCCTGACGCATGAGTCCGCAGATAAACTCATTGCCTTTGTGACGGCAGGCAACCTGACTGTCGAGTGGATTATTGATACGCACGTGCATGCCGATCACATTACCGGCGCTCACTATATAAAAGGTAAAACCGGCGGCAAGACGGCAATCGGCTCTAATATTACTGAAGTACAGAAAGTCTTCGGCAAGATTTTCAATGAGAGTCAAACCTTCCATACCGATGGCAGCCAGTTTGATCATCTGTTCGAAGACGATGAGACCTATCAAATCGGGTCGCTCACTGGCCGGGCAATCCATACTCCGGGGCACACCTCCGCGTGCATGGTGCACCATATAGACGATGCGCTTTTTGTGGGTGATACGTTATTTATGCCTGATTTTGGCACAGCGCGCTGTGATTTCCCGGGTGGAGACGTCTCCAGTCTGTATCAGTCAATTCAGAAGATTTATCAATTTCCGGATGAAACGCGGATGTTCCTGTGTCACGACTATAAAGCGCCGGGAAGGGATGAGTTCGCCTGGGAAACCACCGTTGGTGAGCAAAAGCGTTCAAATGTGCAGGCAAACGAAACGGTTAGCGAAGAAGAATTCACGGCCATGCGCAAAGCGCGTGATGCAAAGCTGGGCACACCGAAGCTGATGGTGCCGTCTGTACAGATCAATATGCGTGCGGGTGATTTGCCTGAACCGGAAGCTAATGGAGCCAGTTACATTAAGGTCCCGCTAAATACTCTGTAGGAGTACCGTCAAAAATTTTACGATTCGACACCTGTGAACTGCAGCGCGGGCCCTCGAACTATGCAAAGATGTTAAATACTGCGCAGACCACCCTAAAAGATTGATCTGTGTCGCGTTTTTCCACCGTAGAACACTTATAAGCTACCAGCCTCCAGCCGTGAACGTGTGATTTTGCGTGTGTGTTTCAAAAACTGTACGCACGACACAGAAACTGCAACAAAAAAATGACACACTGGCTTCATCGTCAAGCACCGGCCGTTGCAGTTCGGGCTTCGCTGAAAATACCAATAACTTTGTAAGGAATTCTCATGCAAAAAACTTTACTAGCCAGTCTCATCGTACTGTCTTTATCTGCTTGTGACAGCGATACCAGTGTTGCGGTGCAGCCGGGTAGTGCGGTCGGCACAGACGGCGCAACTACCGTTGTAACTCCCGGAACCGGCTCTGGTACCGGCGGTACTGTCGTCGACGTTGAAACTGGTGCTCCTACCGATGACGAGAAAAACGGCGACGAAGGCATTAGTGATGATGCGGGCAGTGCCACTTCTGACGGCGGTCAGATCAGCGACGACTCTGGCAGCGCGACGTCAGATGGTGGCGAAGTTACTGATGATTCGGGCAGCGCGACATCTGACGGTGGTCAGGTGACGGACGATTCCGGCAGTGCAACGTCTGACGGTGGTGTCACTGACGATTCAGGCAGTGCGACTTCCGACGGTGGTACTACTGACGATTCAGGTAGCGCAACTTCTGATGGTGGCACTTCTGATGATTCGTCAAATGAGGGCGACACAGATACCAGCGTTGATAACAACAACGGTGGTGATTTTGAATCAGACAACGTGGGTGGATCGATTATTCGACAGTCCTCACTGTCTTCCGGAAACACAGAAACTATTTGTACAACCCTGTCTGACCAGAACAACTTCTCAAACATCTATGTAGGTGACTTTATTCTGCATAACAATGCATGGCGTCCATGGCGTGCCTTCGAAGGTTATGAGTGGGAGCAGTGCATCTATACCAACACTAACGGTGTGCTTGCAGGCTGGTACTACGATTGGGGCCCGGGCAGAACTGGTATTAACGGTAATCCGAATCCTTCTGGTGACTACTATGTCCGCTCATACCCGGAACTGATCTATGGTGTGAAAGACGAGTTCCGCACCAGTGCACCTCAGTCTGAGACAGGCTTCCCGATGCGCTTCGGTGACATGCCGAATATTTCAATCGACTACGCTTATGACGGCCCCCAGTATGGCGAGTCACGAGTAGTAGATGCGTCGAACAATGCCAGGTTCCCGAATGGTTCGACGATTTCAGGCGAGAGAAATATCGCTATCGAATCATTTTTCTACGAAACTGATGCGAACGGCCAGTGTTCTGAAGGTATCGTTACCCGCACAGGTGGTTCAAACCATACGTATGAAGTGATGGTATGGCTTGACGCCGGTGCAGAACGTTTGCCTGCGGGTCCCAGTGACTACGTTACTGATTTAAACATCCGTGGCGAAGCCTACAAGGTTTACACCAAGGGTGCTGATCCGCGTTACATCGCCTTTGTTGCTCAGAACCCGCAGACCAGTGGTACGGTTTACTGGAATGACTTCACTGACTGGGCCAAGACCTACGCACATCGAGTGCAGCAGGAATTTGGCGCCCGAAGTAATTCGATTCAGATGCAGGATGACTGGTGTATTGCTAACATTATTGTCGGTACAGAGATCTTCTGGGGAGAAGGTAACCTGGATATCTATGACTGGACTATTACTCAGCGTCAGTAATATCAAAATGTTTTAATGTAGTACACGTAAACAGCCGGCAATTGCCGGCTGTTTGCATTTGCGGATGAGAAAACATTGCAGTGTTTCAGTTTGCATTTGACTACCACACGCCAGCAAGCTTTGCCAAAGTCTCTGATAAAGTCGGGATCCGCTGCGTTTGTTTGTTAACCGAATGATCCCCGTAGCGACTGCGGGCTTATGCCGTATTTGTTTTTAAACGCTCTGGAAAAAGACGATTGACTGGAGAATCCACTTAGCACTGATATTTCCTGGATGCTTAGTGGTGTATCAAGTACCAACTTTCTCGCGCTTATTAGTCGTATGCCCAGATAGTATTCTCCCGGTGTTTTACCGAGCTGTTGTTTGAATCGCTGTTCCAGAGTGCGCACTGATATGTTCAGCTGACTGGCAATTGCTTTGGTGGTAATCGGCTCTTCTATATTGGCTTCCATCAAGCGAACCGCACTGGCGATACGTGGTTCCTTGTGTGCCATCGTACCGAGTGAATGTACTGTTTGCGGATCGGTTGATGCATGTGTCTGGTCATATATAAATACACTGGCCACTTGCAGTGCAATGGCGTTGTCGTGTTGCCGGCGTATCAGTTCCAGCATCATATCCAATGCCGGGCTTGCACCACCACAGGTCCAAAGCTTTCTATCAATCACGAAGCGATCAGGTTGAACGTTAACGCGCTCATGGCGGCTGGCCAGTTTGTCTAGATCTTCCCAGTGTGTTGTTACTTTGTGCGCATTGGCCAGACCGGCTCTGGCCAGTAGCCAGGTACCCGCTTCAACACCGCCAACAATTTTAAAACGGCTCGCAACCCGTGCCAGTTGCTGAACCACAGACGCAGAAGCATTGGTACTTTGGTTAAAGCTTGCAATGGCAATAAAAACATCGCCGCCTTTAACGTTGTCAAATACATCATCTGCTCTCAATTCAACACCTCCGGTCAGGCGAATCGTATACCCGCTGGTGGCATACACTTTCCACGAAAATAGAGTGTGACCGGAGAGTCGGTTGGCAGCACGCAGCGGATCGATGACCGATGCCACTGTGAGCATGGTGGACTCGTTAAGAACGAGAATGCTGATCTGGGTAGTTTGCTGCGTCGTCACTGCGTTTATTGACAATATGCTTTCGTAATTTGCCAAATAGTGTGACATAAACCGCGCAGAATGGCGAAAACTCAGGAGAGAATGATGCCGCTACAAATGAACCACGAAGTCTTTATCACCTGTGCAGTGACCGGATCGGGTTCGACTCAGGATCGCTCGCCTCATGTGCCGCGATCACCCGAGCAGATCGCCAACTCTGCCATTGATGCTGCCAAAGCCGGTGCTGCTGTTGTGCATTGCCATGTACGTGATCCTGATAGTGGAGCACCCTCCCGCAAGCTTGAATACTATCGCGAAGTCACTGACCGAATTCGTGCCGCTGATGTTGATGTCGTGTTAAACCTGACCGCAGGGATGGGAGGCGACATGGTGTTCGGTTCTACTGACGCACCATTGCCAGTGAACGAAGCCGGTACCGATATGGTGGGTGCGGCAGAACGTGTGGCGCATGTAGCGCAATGCCTGCCCGAGATTTGCACGCTTGACTGCGGCACCATGAACTTTGCCGAGGCCGACTACGTGATGACCAACACACCGGGTATGCTGCGGGCGATGGGCGGCATGATGACTGAGCTCGGTGTAAAACCTGAGATAGAAGCGTTTGATACCGGCCATTTGTGGTTTGCCAAACAACTGGTTGAAGAGGGCGTGCTAAACCCCGATGCATTAGTGCAACTGTGTATGGGAGTGCCATGGGGTGCCCCGGATGACATGAACACCTTTATGGCCATGGTGAACAACGTGCCTGCCGAGTGGAACTGGTCTGCGTTTTCACTGGGCAGAAACCAGATGCCCTTCGTTGCTGCTTCTGTTATCGCTGGTGGTAACGTGAGGGTGGGGCTTGAAGACAACCTGATGCTTGGCAAAGGCAATCTGGTGACTAACGCACAACTGGTAGAAAACGCTGTTGGCATCATTGAACGACTGGGTGCCAAAGTCATTGGCCCCGAACAGGTGCGCAGCAAACTTAACCTGACCAAAAGAGCACCGCAGTCATGAGTCATGTTGCGGCGATTATCGGTGGTGGTGTCATCGGTGGCGGCTGGGCTGCGCGATTCCTGCTTAACGGTTGGGATGTGGTTATCTGTGATCCGGACGCCGAGGCTGAACGCAAGATTTCAGAAGTGCTGAACAATGCCAGACGTTCGCTGCCGGCACTGTCCGATCATCGTGTTATGCAGGAAGGCAGTCTGACTTTTACCGACTCTATTGCCACCGCTGTCAGTCACGCAGACTGGATACAGGAGAGTGTTCCTGAACGCCTTGAGATAAAGCACCAGGTGCTGGCGGAAATTCAAAGCCATTGCACTGCCGGCGCGTTGATCGGTTCTTCAACGTCCGGTTTTAAACCATCTGAACTGCAACAAGGTGCAGCTACACCACAACAGATTTTTGTTGCCCATCCTTTTAACCCTGTGTATCTGCTGCCACTGATAGAACTTGTCGGAGAAGCAGAAACAACCGTCAGGGCCAAAGCAGTTCTGGAACAATTAGGTATGGCGCCGTTGATCGTGCGTAAAGAAATCGACGCCCACATCGCCGACCGGTTTCTCGAAGCCGTTTGGCGGGAAGGGTTGTGGTTGATAAAAGACGGTATTGCTACCACCGAAGAAATTGATGATGCCATTCGCTATGGCTTCGGGTTGCGGTGGGCACAGATGGGATTGTTTGAGACCTATCGCATCGCCGGTGGTGAGGCCGGCATGAAACACTTTATCGAGCAGTTTGGCCCGTGCCTGTCCTGGCCGTGGACCAAACTCATGGATGTTCCGGAGCTTACCGACGAACTGGTTGAGAGTATCGCCAGTCAGTCGGATCAACAGTCGGGTCAGTTTTCCATACGCGAACTTGAAAGAATTCGCGATGATAATCTGGTTGCTATGATGCGCGCGCTTAAGGCACGCAACTGGGGAGCAGGTGCCATTCTTAATGCGGACGATATCGCAAAAAAACCGGCCCTGCCGCAAGACATCTCACAGCCGCTTACCACTATTGAACGCGTGATCCCCATAGACTGGACAGACTATAACGGTCATATGAATGAAAGCCGCTACGGACAGGTGTTTTCAGATGCCGGTGATGTGGTCATGAGTATGGTCGGTGCAGACAGCGACTACATAGACGCTGGCTTTTCGTATTTCACCGTAGACAACCATATTACTTACCGTAACGAAACGCACGCCGCTGAAGCGATTTATGTCCGCACGCAGGTATTGCAGGCACAAGGCAAAAAGCTGCGGTTGTACCATGAGATGTTTCGCGACAACAAAGAACTCCTGGCAACCTGTAATCAGTTGTTGATCCATGTGTCGCTCGAAACACGACGAAGCTGTGAGCCGGGAGCGGCCGTTATGGCAAAGCTTGATGCTTTGCACACGGCTCAAAGTCAGTTGCCTAAACCTGAGAGTCTGCCAGAGTCGCAATGGCAAATGTTATAACAACCCGGAGGTCTTACCAATGCATTTCGGACTGACAGAAGAACAGCAACTCATCGTCGATACGACGCGTTCGTTTGTGGAAAATGAGTTATACCCGCATGAAGCAGCGGTAGAACAAAGTGGTCACCTGGATATGGAGGTGATTAAAGAGATTCAGTCCAAGGCTATAGAGGCCGGACTGTACGCGGCTAACATACCGGAAGAATTCGGTGGTGCCGGTCTAGATACGCTGACCTGGCTGCTGTACGAAAAAGAGCTGGGTAAAGCCAACTATGCACTGCACTGGACTGGTGTGGCACGGCCTTCCAATATACTGTGTGCCGGTACACCGGAGCAGCGCGAGAAGTACCTTGAGCCCTGTGTGCGTGGTGAAAAGTGGGACTGTATGGCCATGACAGAACCGGGTGCCGGTTCCGACTTACGCGGCATGAAGGCCACCGCAAAAAAAGACGGTGACGACTGGATTCTTAACGGCACTAAACATTTTATTTCGCATGCTGATATTGCCGACTTCACGATTGTCTATGTGGCAACCGGTGAAGAAGATACACCACGCGGTAAGAAAAAACTGATCACATCCTTCTTTGTCGATAAAGGCACGCCGGGTTTTAATGTTCGAAACGGATATAACAATGTCTCGCATCGGGGTTACACGAATTCAGTGCTTGAGTTTGATAACTGCCGGCTGCCAGCCCGGAATATGCTTGGCGAGTTACACAAGGGTTTTGAAGTCGCTAACGACTGGCTTGGGGCGACTCGTTTACAAGTTGCTGCTACCTGCCTGGGTCGATCAGAACGGGCATTTCAACACGCTGTTACCTATGCGGCAGAGCGTGAACAGTTTGGTCAGAAGATCGGTAATTTTCAGGGGGTGTCTTTTAAGCTTGCTGATATGGCAATGGAAATGAAAGCTGCAGAACTGATGACCTGGGAGGGCGGCTGGAAGTACGATCAGAGCACTTGTACCGACACAGATATGGCCATGGCAAAACTCAAGGCGACTGAGGTGCTGGCTATGGTTGCGGATGAAGCCATACAAATTCATGGTGGTATGGGAGTCATGGACGAACTGCCACTTGAAAGAATCTGGCGCGATG
>CALLLY010000029.1 GCA_938008205.1 uncultured Granulosicoccaceae bacterium | reverse complement strand
GTTGGATCCGGCGCCAGATGCAGATAGGTAAACAGGATCTGGCCGGGTCGCAGCATTTTGCATTCACCAGGCTGAGGTTCCTTGACCTTAACAATCATTTCCGCATCGGCGAAAACATCTTCGGCTGACTGTGCGATGGTCGCACCAGCGTCCTGATAAGCCTGATCGTTCTCTCCGATGCCCAGACCGGCACCCGATTGCATCACTACTGAATGTCCGTTGGACACCAGTTCGCGGACACTGACCGGGGTCAGTCCGACTCGATATTCGTGGTTTTTAATCTCTGTTGGTACACCGATCAGCATATTGATCTCCTGCGGGTTATTAGGTCTCTGCCGGCTTATATGGCTTGCATTTGTATTGTCACAAAAACATTTGCGAGTTTAGGGGGTAAATGCCGGATTATTGACCTGTATATATCTATAATGCAGCAGATAATCCCGCGAATTGACGAAATACAGGAAATAGACCGGATTGAGCCTGAAGAAACTGGATCGGATTGATCGTCGCATACTGGATGAGTTGCAAAAAAACGCCCGAATTTCCTATGTGGAGCTTGGGGAGCGTGTCGGCCTGAGTACGTCGCCGTGTCTGGAACGAGTCAAAAGGCTTGAAGCAGATGGGTATATAGAGCGGTATTCAGCAATCCTGAATCCGGAACTATTGCAGGCAGGGCTCATGGTTTATGTGGAAATCAAACTCGAATACGACAGCAAAACGATATTTGAGCAGTTCAAGCAGGCAGCTTTGCGCATTCCGTATTTGCTTGAATGTCATCTGTTGTCGGGTGATTTTGACTACCTGATGAAAATCCGTGTTGCCGATATGGCGGAATACCGGATATTACTAGGCGAGATTTTGCGGGACCTCCCCGGTGTCAGGGACACCAGATCGTATATCGTTATGGAAATCATTAAGGAATCTACGGCCCTGTCTACGGATGTCAGGAGTTGATTGCTGAATTTGAATCGTATGTGATTCGACAGGATCATATGATGTGGTTTTATTATGAGGTTCGGACTTACAGCACGGAGACTTACCACACACAGGATTGAAGTATAGTTATATTCATCGGCGGTGACGCAACCTCCAGATCATTGATTGCACATGAAAACACCTGATAAAAGTACAGACAGTAAAATCAGTTCAAGCAGAAAGCGCAGTAAGTCGTTACCCGGAGGTGGTGAACTGACGTTAATACAAGCGCCTGATTCCGAGGATCATTTCCTTCGTGCTATGGAGCTCAGGCGCGGTGCTGAAGACACCAAAATGGACGAAAAGGCGGCCGTGGAATTACTGCTGCTCGCTGCCGGGAAAGGTCATCGGCCCTCCAGTGCTGCGTTGGCGCTGTTGTGTGAGGCGAGCGTTGCGGAAGAAGACAGACAAAAGTATTTCGATAAATCCAAAGGCTGGATCAAGCAGCACGCCGCCACTAAAGATCAGTGGGCGGCATTGTTTCAGGGCGTGATGTATTTCGACGGATCGTTTGCGAAACAAAACTACGAAAAAGCAGCCCAGTATTTTCAGATTGCCGCAGACCAGGGCAATTCCTGTGCGCAGGGTTTTCTGGGTTATATGTACTCATCAGGGCATGGCGTGTTAAAAAATCGCCAGACTGCAGTGAACTACTATCGCGCAGCATCCGAGAAAGGACACGTGGTTGCACAGTTTGATCTCGGTGTTTGTTACTCACAGGGTCGCGGCGTACCGAAAGATAAAAAAGAAGCACTGAAGTGGTTTCGCATGGCCGCTGACAGAGGCGACGTTCATGCGCAGGCGATGCTGGCTAAACTCTATGTCACCGGCAACATGGTCGAAGCTGACGAAGATAAAGCGTTACACTGGTTTGAACGTGCCGCGGCGAATGGCCATGCGATGTCTCAGTACGATTTGGGTACCTGCTACGTAAACGGTGTAGCCAAACAGACTGACCATCGGGTTGCCATGCAATGGTTCAGGAAAGCAGCCGAGCAGGGACATGCAGCTGCACAGCTAAATATGGGCATTGGATGCGCTGTTGGTCTTGGTGTACCCAAAGATCTGTATCAGTCAGTGTACTGGTTGCGCATGGCAGCAGACCAGGACAACGCGGCAGCACAGTACAATCTGGGTCGAATGTATGAGCACGGCCAGGGTATTGATGCTGACGAGGAAGAAGCGATTCGATGGTATCGTCAGGCTGCCGAGCGCGGGAATTTTCGGGCGCAAACTAACTTAGGGCTACGCTATGCCCATGGTAAAGGCGTGCCGAAAAATCTCAGGCGTGCCGCCAAATGGATGCAACGCGCCGCGGATCAAGGCTACCATCGCGCGCAATATAATCTCGGCGTCATGCGTCAAAATGGCTGGGGAGACTGGGAAGCCGAAGGTAACCTGGTAGAGGCGAAAAAGCTTTTTGAAGCCGCTGCAAAGCAGGGCTATGCACGCGCCGCAAACGCGTTGCAGGCTCTTCAGTCCAAACGACTAGAGACTGCCTGAACACAGTACTACGGCATTGAACTTACCACTCTCTGCGTGCATGTCCTCAGAGCATTGTGGTCCATGCCTACTCGGGAAACCCGCTGCGCAACGCGTGACTGCGCCTGTGAAAGTCGCGTGCTGTGTCTTGCTATTAGGGGTTGGCATTATTTTCACAGGCTCTCACCATGTCACATTTTGCGTCACGCGTTGCCTGTGTATTGCCATTCCGCGCCTCTGATAATTGCGCATTTGCGGGCAGAATGTTAAGTTTCGTTACGCATGGAAGGTAAAAAGCAAAGTCTCAATTTGCTTGTGACAGCGTTTATGGACTAACAAAACTTAAATGATATAAAGGTATTAAAGTGGCTAAATCAGTAGGTAAAGTTAAGTGGTTTGATAATGCAAAAGGATACGGTTTCATTCTGAACGAAAACGAAGAAGACGTATTTGTACATTACCGCGCCATTATGGGAGAAGGCTATAAGTCTTTGAATGAAGGGGAAGAAGTTGAATTCATTCAAACACGTAGCGAGAAAGGCTGGCAGGCGGCAGAGGTCGACAGGCTGGCTGAGGTCGCCGAACTGGAGTTGTAGCGTTTGTCGGTAGTTGTTGTCTGGCGGAATAAAACCGTTTCAGACAAACCGAGGTCGCCGGGATTAGCCCGGCCCTCCCAAGCTGTTTCGTGTCTATACTTCCTTCTCAGCGGTATCTCTGCCTTCCTGGCAACTTCTTTTTTTCATCTCTGAGACGGATCATGAGTATCAAGTTCCATTCACTTATCCTGCGCGCATCACTTTGGTTGTCGCTAACCGTGGCAGGTTTCGTTAACGCTGAGTCGGCAAACCCCTGGTTCTCCCGCACGGCAGAATCGGCGAATGGCAGTTTTACAGTCACCCTTCAATCCGTGCAGAGTGAGTTTGCGCTGAACGAATTTCGAATCTGGCACCTCACAGTAATAGATCGTGAGTCTGGTGAGGCGGTAACTCCGGCAAGAGTCACGGTGGGTGGCGGAATGCCTATGCATGGTCATGGTTTGCCCAGTCAGCCACAGGTGACCGAATATCTCGGGGAAGGGCGCTACCAGATCGAAGGACTCAAATTTAATATGCTGGGCAAATGGGTGCTCGATTTTGAAATAATCACCAGGCAGGCTGCCGATACCGTAAGGTTCGAGTTTTTGCTCGACTACTAATTTGGTTATGGTGGACTTGCCGTATATCCGGTGCGGTGCAAGTGATAATGTATGCTGTAGTTTCTTCGTTCTCACCAGGTAGCGCTTTCATTGCCCGAAAATAGCGCTGGCAATCTGCTGTTCAGCAACGATACTGCCGGTGAATATCCTGCATCATGGTATGCCGCTACCGCTCCGGTCACTCCCGCTCGTCCGTCTCTGCATGGCGAGCATAGCTGTGACGTTGCAGTTATAGGTGCCGGGTTTACTGGTCTTTCTGCCGCGTTGCGACTGAGAGAACACGGATTGAATGTGGCAGTTCTTGACGCTCACAGGGTCGGCTGGGGGGCATCGGGTCGTAACGGTGGTCAGTTGGGCTCCGGGCAGCGAGTTGATCAGGATGACCTGGAACGTCTATACGGGCACGAAACTGCTGTCCGGCTTTGGCAGTTAGCACAGGACTCAAAATCGCTGGTCCGTGAATTAATCAACGCTCACAATATAGATTGTGATTACTGCGCAGGCGTTATAGATGCCAATCACAAGCCACGTTTTGCTGCAGAGACTCTTAACTACGTAAAAAAACTCCAGCAGAGTTATGGATACCAACAGATTGATTATATCGAAGGTCAGGAGCTGGCTGATATCCTCGGCACCGAGTGCTATGGTTCGGCGGCGGTTGATCACGGGGCGGGC
>CALLLY010000028.1 GCA_938008205.1 uncultured Granulosicoccaceae bacterium | reverse complement strand
CCACAAACGCCGGGATCTTTGCAGACTGCAGAGTCGACATTTCTAACTCGAACATTATTGGACTTTGCGACAAATCCAACGTTTTCTGAAGCTTCGGATGCATTGCTCCGATCCAGCCAACCGGATTTCCATCACACAGTACCCTCGCGGTGATGCCCGGATGCAGTGCGGGATGTTCGGCTTTTTCGAACGAATACTCGCCGGCGTCTGCGAGTTCCAGCAACGCTTCAACATCTGCTTTTACATCGTAAAAGTCCACAGCCGGAGACTCTGCACTCCAGTGTTCGGCTATTCTGCTCGCAGAAACCAA
Organism: uncultured Granulosicoccaceae bacterium; assembly: GCA_938008205.1. GTDB lineage: Bacteria > Pseudomonadota > Gammaproteobacteria > Granulosicoccales > Granulosicoccaceae. The sequence goes on along the minus strand of CALLLY010000028.1, from coordinate 3,541 downwards.
GCCGGACAAGACATTTTGTTGTTTTAAATCAGTATCTTCAGGCACAAACTTCAAACCAGTCTCAAAAATGCGAACCTCACTTTGCTGCCGATTCAAATTACCTGCAAGCACCTCGCACAGCCCACACCACAAAGATGTGCGCATCACGCCCATATCTGCTGATATAGGATTGGCTAACGGCAGCGCCGGTATTTCCGGGTCGAATAAAGATTGTTTCTTTTCGTCAACAAAGCTGTAGCAAACCGCTTCCTGATAGCCACGATCAACCAGCAACTGCTGCATTTTGTTTTTTGGCACAAAAGATTCCGCCACGGCGATTATCTCTGGTGTGTGTGCGGGGTTGGTGCGGGGGATATTGCTAAATCCGTAGACACGGGCAATCTCTTCGATCAGGTCTTCCTCAATAGCGATGTCGTAGCGGTAGCTGGGTGAACGCGCAACCCAGCCGCGCTCATTGGCCTGCGTGTCAATTCCCAGCCTGGTGAGCACATCCGTGACTGTGTCGTCCGGCACCTGCACTCCGAGGAATTTGTCCAGCCTTTCGCGCCTGAGCGTGACCGGCTCAAACTTGCGATCAAGGGCTGAGTTACGGACTTCAAAAACCGGCCCAGCCTGACCACCAACCATGTCCATCAGTATTTGCGAAGCGCGTTCGATAGCCTGTTGCTGCAATCCGCTATCTACCCCGCGTTCAAAGCGTTGAGCAGAATCGGTATAGGCGTTATAACGACGTGGCTTGCCAGCAATACCAATGGGTGTGAACAGGGCCGCTTCCAGCAACACGTTCTGTGTTTCGCTGGTCACCCCGGTGGCATCACCACCCATGATGCCGGCAATCGCTACCGCACCGGCATGGTCGGTAATCATGGTAGTGTCGCTGTCCATGGCCAGCTCGCGACCATCAAGCAGAGTGACTTTCTCACCCTGCTCGGCAAGTCGAACCCGTATGCCGCCGTTGAGCTTGTCCAAATCGAACGCATGCATCGGTTGCCCGAGCTCCATCATCACGTAGTTCGTGACGTCCACTGCAGGTGAAATTGATCGTATACCGCAACGTCGCAGTTTCTCTACAAGCCAAAGCGGTGTAGGCACATTCGGGTTGATACCCTTAATCACGCGCCCGACATAATTGGCGCAGCAACTGTCGGCAGCAATTTCCAGCGGAAAGGTGTCATCGTGGCTGACCGGGACTTTATCAAAAGCCGGTTCCTGCATAGGTATGTTATTGCGAGCGCTCAGCTCTCTGGCCACTCCTCGAATACTCAGGCAGTCGCCGCGATTGGGAGTCAGGTCGATCTCGATAACTTGATCATCGAGGCCAAGATACTCCTGCAAAGTGGTGCCAAGCGGCGCATCGGACGGTAACTCATGAATACCATCAGACTCTTCTGATAGCTGCAGCTCTGAAGCAGAACACAGCATGCCGTGAGACTCCACGCCCCGCAGTTTGCTTTTTTTGATTTTAAAATTGCCCGGCAGTTTTGCACCCACGCGAGCAAACGGAATGGATATTCCCTCGCGCGCGTTCGGTGCGCCGCATACCACGTTGTGCAGCGTGCCAGTGCCATCGTCTACCTGACACACGCGCAGGCGATCAGCGTCCGGGTGTTGCTCACATTGTGCAATACGGGCAACCACCACGCCTTCAAACTCACCACCGGCGGCAGCAACGTCGTCAACTTCAAGCCCAAGCAGGGTCAGTTGGTCTGATAATTCTTCGCTGCTGACAGGCGGATCAACCCACTCGCGAACCCATTTTTCACTGAATTTCATGTTGAGTTGTCCTAGTTAAACTGTCGCAGGAAGCGCAAATCGTTTTCGAAAAACATGCGTAAATCGCTGACGCCATAGCGCAGCATGGCAAGTCGCTCAACACCCAGTCCAAACGCATAGCCTGTGTATTCCTCGGAATCGATACCAACACTTTTGAACACTTCCGGATGTACCATGCCAGAGCCCAGCACCTCCAGCCACTTGCCACCATCTATACGGATGTCTACTTCAGTAGAGGGTTCGGTGAATGGAAAGTACGACGGCCGAAAACGGGTTTCCACATTGTTTTGATCGAAAAAGCGCTTTAAAAACAGATCGAGATGGCCCATCAGATCAGAGAAGGCGATATCTTTTCCAACAAGCAGACCTTCCACCTGGTGAAACATCGGCGTGTGGGTCATGTCTGAGTCGCATCTATATACCCGGCCCGGTGCAATAATTCTGATTGGTGGCGAATTCTCCTCCATGTAGCGAATCTGCACCGACGAAGTATGCGTTCGCAGCAACCGACCATCACCAAAGTAAAAGGTGTCGTGCATGGCACGCGCCGGGTGATGCGACGGAATGTTCAGCGCCTCAAAGTTGTAGTACTCGCTTTCTACCTCAGGGCCTTCCTCGATAGAAAACCCCAGATCGGCAAACAACGCACTGATGCGGTTAATCGTGCGGGTAACCGGATGCAAACCACCTGTAGGCAACCCGCGCCCCGGTAAGGTCACATCGATCGACTCACTCTCCAGGCGCTGGTTTAGCAGTTCGACCTCCAGCGTTTGCAGTCGACCTTCTATCTGCCCCTGCAACTCGCGTTTGGCTTCATTAATGCGCTGACCAGCGGACTTCTTTTCTTCTACGGGTAGCGACGAAAGGCCTTTCAGCAGTGCGGTGAGCTTGCCCTTTTTTCCAAGGTACTCAACGCGCACAGCATCCAGCGAGCCGAGATCCTCAGCGCCCGCGACCTGACTGTTGGCCTGTGCCAGTAATTCATCTATCTGCATGGTTGTTCCGGGTATGCCGAACGGTTGTTATTACGTGAATTTACGAAGGGTACAAACAAAAACGGGAAAAGACATTGAGATGTCTTTTCCCGTCGGCTGGATACGTTGGCAAGCGGAGTCGCCTCCGCTTACAACAGGGGGCTTATGCCGCCTGCAATCCTGCTTTGGCTTTTTCAGCCAATTGCGCGAATGCTGCTGAGTCGTGTACGGCGATGTCAGCAAGACATTTACGGTCGATTTCAATGCCAGCCTTGTTCAGACCGTCCATAAATCGACTGTATGACATATCGCACTGGCGTGCGGCTGCGTTGATTCGTGCAATCCACAGAGCGCGAAACTGACGTTTTCTCTGTCGGCGGTCACGGTAGGCATACTGACCGGCTTTGGTGACTGCTTGTTTAGCAACACGAAAAACCCGACTGCGCGCACCGCGGTAGCCTTTGGCTTTTTTCAGTACTTTCTTGTGTCTGGCGTGCGCCTGCACACCACGTTTTACTCTTGGCATCTCAGCGCTCCTTTATGCGTACGGTAACATTTGCGTCACAAGGCCTTTGTCGGCTTCGTGAAGCTGGCATTTGTTACGCAGATGACGCTTGCGCTTAGTGCTTTTCTTGGTGAGGATATGACGCAGGTGGCTTTGCTTACGCTTGAAGCCGCCTCCACCTGTTTTCTTGAAACGCTTTGCAGCGCCGCTGTTGCTCTTCATTTTTGGCACAGTGAACTCCCGTTCAATTTTTAATTAAAATAAATGTTTTATGCCCGGCCGAGTCGGA
>CALLLY010000027.1 GCA_938008205.1 uncultured Granulosicoccaceae bacterium | reverse complement strand
CCGCTATGCACAGTGGCACAGGTCGAACGTATAGAACACACCCTGGCAAAATCCCAACAACAAGGAGCGCAGATACTGGCCGGTGGCAGCCGACCGGAAGGTCTTTCAGATCACTACTTCAACCCGACACTGGTGAAATGTAACTCTGCTGCTACTGAAACTATGCAGGTTGAAATGTTCGGCCCCGTCATGTCACTGCTGCCTTTCGACACCGAAGAACAAGCCATTGCACTTGCCAATGACACACAGTACGGACTGGGCTCAGGAGTATTCACCGAAAGCCTTGCCAGAGCACATCGGGTTTCTGATCGTATACGCTCAGGTATCTGCTGGATAAATACCTATCGCGCGGTGTCTCCTATTGCGCCATTCGGAGGCCTTAATCAATCTGGCTATGGCCGCGAAGCAGGATTGGATTCGATCATGGATTACACCCGCACTCAGACTACGTGGATTAATACATCCGACAAGCCGATGGCCAACCCCTTTGTTATGAGATAGTGACATGGAAACCCGACGCGTGAGCGAGGCTAAAGCGTGCCGGTAAAATTCATCTACCGAGGGAAGCACTGCACGAGATTCACCTGGCTCATCACTTGCCACCATTCGGAGGCCTTAATCAATCTGGCTATGGCCGCGAAGCCAAACTACGTGGATTAATACATCCGGCAAACCGATGACCACCCCCTTTGTTATGAGATAGTGGCATGGAAACCCGACGCGTGAGCGAGGCTAAAGCGTGCCGGGTAAAACTGATCTACAGAGGGAAACAGCTCCATCACCTGCCAGACTCGCGAAAATACAGATAAACAGACGATCCAATAATAATAGCCGCCCCGATAATCGTATAGCTATCCGGGAATTCAGCAAACAAAAAATAACCGAATACTCCTGCAAATATCAGCTTTACATAGTCTATGTTGCTAACAACACTGGCCTCGCCCACCCTTAACGCACGCACCCCAACCCATTGTCCGATTGCAGCTAACACCCCCATCGCAAGCAACAGTATCAAGCCGAATACAGAAGGTGTTTTCCACACCCAGAAAAGTGGAATGCCTGCCAGCACACCGACAAAAACCGCCTGATAAACCAACAACGTTGCGGTTGATTCTGTTTGTGACAGTTTGCGCACCGACGTTATCGCGATTGCAGCACCCAATGCTCCGAAAAGTGGTATCAACGCATAAATATTAACCACCCCCTCCACCCCCGGTCGCATAACCACTATCACACCCATAAAACCAACCACTACCGCAATTACTCTATGTATCCCGATCTTTTCCCGCAGAAATATAAACGCCAGCAATGAAACAAAAAACACTTGAGCAAAACCCAGGGTGACTGCAGTGGTTAACGGCAACACGGCTACAGCCCAGATTCCAGCCGACAACGCGACAAAAGCCCCACTCAATCTGCACAAATGCAACAACGGGTAAGAGGTTTTAAGAGCGGCCGGAAAAGACCGTGTAATCGACGGCAATGAAGACACAAATACCACCAGTTGTCTGAAAAAAAGAATCTGCAGCACGTGGTAGTCCTGCACCGCGACCTTTGCCATGGCCGCCGCTGTGGAAAACAGTGCTGTCGCAAGTAACGCCCAACCGATCCCTTCAATATTTTTTACTTGCGATATTTCCAATTTTTCCAATCTGTTATTTAAACTACTGACTGCTTTTGATTTTGATCAATTCATCGTCGCAGGCACAGACACATACTGTTACTGCACAGTACAGATCGGAGTCAGATTATGAAAGACATTCTCGTCACGCTGAATCACTCAAACCACACCGAGCAAAGACTGGAAGCCGCTCTGAGGCTTACAGACCGCTTTGATGCACACCTGACCGGTATATACGCAGAACGGCAGATTGACTACGCCTACTATGGTGATGTAATGGGTTCAGTAGCGATAGAAACCATTCAACGTCAGCGCGAAGATGATATGCAGGAGGTTGAAAAAATGTTTGCCAGTGCAACCGTGCTGCGTGAAGGAAAATGCACCTTTATTGCAGACCGGGCTATGGGTTATCAGCGATTGTTCGCACAGGCGGCGGTCAGTGATTTGATTGTCAGCGGGCAACATAACCCCAATGATCCGGCACCGGCTGATGCCGCGTTAACCGAAGATCTGCTGATGCGCAGCGGCAGACCGGTATTGGTGATTCCGTATATAGGTTGCCGAAGCACAGTTGGACAGAATATTCTGATCGCATGGGATCACAGCCGCGAGGCAAGCAAAGCCGTTCATGAGGCAATGCCATTTCTGCAAGCCGCCGAAGCAGTCAACATAGTTTCAGTAGTAAAAAAAGATACAAAACAACACGAGATCGCAACCGCCGATCTGGCAGAACACCTGGCGCGCCACAACATTAACGTGATCGCTCAGGATATAGTCCGCAATGAAGTCCCTGTTGCTGAAACATTGCTTTCCAGACTATCAGACACCGGGTCAGACATGCTGGTGATGGGGGCGTATGGTCATTCCAGACTACGAGAGTACGCCTTCGGTGGAGTGACCAGAACTCTGCTCGACAGCATGACCGTGCCGGTATTCATGACACACTGAGATTGCCAACATTTGTCAGCGGACTACTACGCCAGAGTGTTTACACGCTATTGCTCTTTGAGCGACTCCAGTAACTCGTTTTGCTTTTTCAGTCGCAGATCAATGCGTTCCATCGTCGATTGCAGTCTTGCAAAATCATCGGCGTAACGGGTTTCTTCTGCCACTTCGGTGACACGCGCTTGAAACTCCCTGACGTGCTCGCCGATCAACGGCAGATCGACAAATATTTTCAAAACCCAGATCGCCAGGCCAACCACCACAGTTGCCCCGAATACCGCCCCTAGACCACGTGCCAGACCAACCAGCAGGTTACGCCAGATAATATGCCACGGAGAATTCAGATAGCGTAGAAAATCCTCCAGCTCGGCGCTGATCATCTTTTTCTTTGCAGCGCGGCGGATACGATCTTCGTCCGGATCGCGCCGGTCGTACTTCATGGATTGATAGGAACGAGCCACAGAATTCAGATAGTCAGGTTCAGGAAATTAAGGGAAGTTATCAAGCAGGTACAGCGCTACCGATGTAACAAACATCCCCGGTGGCCCCGCAAACGTACCGGTACTGCAGATACCCTGCCATCACACAAGGCAATCGATCGCATCAAGCACAATATGAATCCACAAGCCGAAAACAAACAGGCTTGCCCGCCGGCGGTATTCTCCAAACAGGCGATCGGCCATTTTGTGTGGCAATGAAACCAGCAACAGTATGGCGTAGCCCACCAGTGCAAACTCACTGTGCAACGGGTGAAACCCGATACTGCAGCGTTCGGGATCGTAGATCGGGTCGGCTAACAAATGATCAAGATCAATAACAAAAGCAGCCAGCATCCACAGCAGCGCCGATCGCCACATCTGCCGATAAAACAAACCCGCCACCAGCAGTGGAATCAGAAAATGCAGCGCGATGTGAATCAAGGGTTCATTCCGGTAAAACGCTTCGAACAGGCCATCGGCGCTGTCTGTTTGCGCCGCTACAACTTATACTGCCATGAGTTATCGACCACGGACACCCTATGTCACTGCCCGAACAACTTCGCAATCGCCTGACTCTGCCGGTTATTGCCTCGCCGATGTTTCTGGTTTCCGGACCTGATCTGGTTTCCGAGTGTTGCATCAACGGTGTTGTCGGCACATTTCCGGCACTTAATCAACGCACCACAGACGGCTATCGCGAGTGGCTGCATGAAATTAAATCGCGCCTGTCGAAACATGACAATGCCGCCCCGTACGGTATCAACCTGATTGTCCACAAAACCAATCCACGGGTCGAAGCCGATCTGAAAGTTACCGTTGAAGAGCAAGTGCCCATTGTTATCACTTCACTGGGGGCGGTCTCCGAACTGGTTGATGCCGTGCACAGCTACGGTGGCCTGGTATTCCACGACGTCACCAACATGCGGCACGCAGAAAAAGCGATCACTGCAAACGTTGATGGGCTGATACTGGTGAGTGCCGGTGCCGGAGGCCACGCCGGCACACTGCACCCGTTTGCTTTTATCGAACAGATTAAACAGGAATTTGATACCTGCGTTATTCAGTCCGGTGCAATTTCCAACGGTGCACAAGTTCTGGCTTCTATTGCCGCCGGTGCCGACCTGGCTTACATGGGTACGCGATTCATCGCTACCAAAGAAAGCCAGGCGCAGGACGAAT
>CALLLY010000026.1 GCA_938008205.1 uncultured Granulosicoccaceae bacterium | reverse complement strand
ATGGCAAAGGCGGAGATCTGCGCCAGAAATAATAACTGCGCAACAGGGGTCGATTCGGCGATCCGAGTGCATTCACTGCATGCCCTCACCGGGTGATGCTCTTATCCAGGGGGAGTTAATGAACGAAGAAGCAGTGCAAAGCGCAATAGATGCTGCGCTTGCCGGCCATACAACGATAAATCTGGAGATTTATTACTGGTGGTGTACGGCACTAATGATTGCTATCCATGCGGGCTTTCTTGCGTATGAGATGGGTGCTTCGCGAAGCAAAAATGCGCTCGCGTCGGGTGTAAAAAATATTCTCGCCTTCGCCTTTATGATTCCAACCTTTTTCGCCTTCGGGTGGTTCATCTATTTGGCGTTCTACAACTGGCAGCCGTTTGCCGAAGGTTTTTCGTTCCTGGGCTCCATTGACGTCAGCGGAGACGGACAGGGCGGGGTGCCATGGAGTCATGGCATGGGGCCAAACCTGCAGGACCAGGCCACTGGCGTGTTCTGGGCAGCGTTTACTCTTTTTGCCTGTACCACTGCCTCTATCTACTCCGGTGCAGTAATCGAACGAATCAAGCTCAGTGCATTCATTATCACTGCAGTTATCCTGGGTTCTGTCGTGTGGATTCTCGGCGCTTCCTGGGGCTGGCACCCGGCAGGCTGGATGGTTTTGGAATGGGGTTATCGCGACGTAGCCGCTGCTGGTGTGGTGCATACCATCGCAGGCTTCTTTGCGCTTGGTATTCTGATTCCTCTCGGGCCGCGTATTGGTAAATACAATGCAGATGGTTCTGCCAATGACCTGCGTGGTCACAACATGCCGCTGACGGTAACCGGTTTGATGTTGATCATACTCGGTTTCTTCGGTTTCCTTGGTGCCTGCCTGATCTACGATCCGGCCGGTCAGTGGGTTAACATTTACGGCGTGCCGTCTAACCTTTCTGCCTTTGTTTTCAACACACTGATGGGAATGGCTGGCGGTATCATTGGTGCGTACTTCATGACTCGGGATCCTTTCTGGATGATGTCAGGCGCACTGGGTGGCATTTTCTCGGTAGCAGCCGGTCTCGATCTGTTCTACCCGCCGCTGGCTTTCCTGTTAGGTTTTGTCGGTGGTTGCCTGATTCCTATCGCAGCCAAACTGATTGAAAAAATGGGTATCGATGATGCAGTGAGCGCTGTTGCGGTACACGGTGTGTGCGGTGTTTGGGGCTTGCTGGCGGTTGGTATCTTCTGCGCAGGTTACCCTGGTGTTGGCGATATTCCGGCAATCAGCTTTATGGGTCAGCTTAAGGGTGCGATAGTCATGATTCTGGTGGGTTTTGTGCCTGCGATTATTCTGGGTTACCTGCTGCGTATCTTCGGGTTGCTTAGAGTTCGAAACGAAGTCGAGCTTCTGGGTCTGGATCCGGCAGAGATTCCATCTCAGGCTTATCCTGAGTTCGCTATCTGGGAAGAAGCGCCTGCCGATGGCCCGAGCCGTGGCCGAGGTCGTCCACAGTACGACAGAGAGCCGCCTCCGCCTCGCCGCGAGCCACCTCCGCCACGCCGTGAAGGCATGCCAGACGATGCAATGCGTGAGCGACCAGACGGTCTCGACCGGCCTGGTAACAGACCTCCACAACCACCTACCAGGAGACGATAATAATGAACTCTAGTCCCGTTGAAGCGATGGAAGGTGCCGCAGCGATATTTACCTTTGCAAACAGTGAAGGTACGTTGAAGGGCATATTCTGGGCAATGTGTGCGGTGCTTGTTGCGGTAGTTGTCTCAAGCATCATTCATGAAATTCGTGTTGGATCAAAAGTGGCCCGACGCCGCGAGTTTCGCGATTAAACGCAAGTTAATGTGCTGAAACTAAAGGCCCCGATAATCGGGGCCTTTTTGTTTTCCGGGTATGCTGCCGTATGTGTAAAATGCATCCAGGCTCCTTATTGCTACCGATAAAACATGAACGAACAAAACCAAAATCAGGTGCTGAAAAACTATTTCCTGGGCTGGCAGTGCCGCATCAGGCAGCAAGCCGTGCGCAATGATGAGGGACGCCCTTGTGAAGGCATGAGAGCTGATTTATTCGTAAAGGTCAGCGACAAAAACCTGGGTCCATTGGTGACCAATATCGTATTGAAGGAATCTGCAGAGATCACCAGTGAGTTTAGACATGTGGTGATGAAAACGCATGATCCAAAAATCAGGCGTGAGTCTGCGTTAAAAATACTGTGTTCTGCCTACTACCAGTATCCGAAAGATTTTGATGATTCACTGACCGCAACATTCGGTGCGGATTCTGAGCTTGCCGATCTGTTAGTCGCGCAGCAATCCTGCAAACTGGTGTTGCGCCAATATAACCAGACTTTTGAGTTGCAGTGTCAGGTGCAGGAACTGTCCGAATCCGATAGCAATTTTCAGGCAACCTACTGGCACAACAGAATGTTTAACGCCACGATGCCTGCGCATGTGCGGATTATAGAATTCACCCCCGACTGGGATATATCGGTCGCAGATCCTTCTGTACAGGCAGCCTGATGACCACAAGAGTCAGTTATGCAGCTCTTTGAACACGGGCGGTATTCATTTGGGCAGTATGAAAAGCTCTGTACGGACTTCCGCTGGCAGATACCCGCTCGCTATAACATGGGTGTTGCTGCCAGTCAGTTTGCACTGAATCAACCTGAAAAAATCGCCCTGTACTATGAAAACGATTCAGGTGTTGAGAAACAATATACCTTCGGTCAGCTTGAACAGCAGTCTAATCAGCTTGCCAACGCGTTAAACGCCATTGGTGTAAACACCGGAGACAGAGTCGGGACTGTTCTGCCGCAGCGCTTTGAAGCGGGGCTTGCTCATGTGGCTATCTATAAGGCCGGTGCCGTAGCACTGCCGTTGTCAGTAATGCTTGGTGAAGATGCCATCTTGTATCGCCTGCAGGATAGTGGTGCAAAAGTTGTGATTGCAGATGCAGCCCGCTGCGAATTGCTAAAAGATCTTATGCCACAGCTGCCGGAGCTTGAGCAGGTTATCAACTGCGATACTGAGCTGCAGCCGTTACTTGCCAAAGCGAAAGATCAGTTCAGTGTGGTCGACACTCTGGCTGATGATCCCGCGTTTCTTATTTATACCTCCGGTACTACCGGCCCACCAAAAGGAGCGCTGGGTGCGCATCGCTGCTTACTCGGAAACCTCACCGGATTTGAGCTGTCACAGAATTTCTTTCCCGAGAATAATGATGTGTTCTGGACACCCGCAGACTGGGCCTGGACCGGTGGTCTACTGGATGCGTTGATTCCGTCTTGGGTGTACGGCATTCCTGTACTCGGTTATGAGACCAAAAAGTTTGATCCGGAGCGCGTGTGTTATCTGTTGGAGAAGTACCGTGTGACTAACGGGTTTGTACCGCCAACAGCACTGAAAATGTTGCGCCAGTACAGTGGTATCAACCAACACAAGTTTCAAATTAGAGCGATGATGTCTGCCGGAGAAACCGTTGGTGCAGAGGTGTTTCACTGGGCTGAGCAAACCTTTGGCATTCAGATCAACGAAATGTGTGGTCAAACTGAATTTAACTACATTGTGGGAAATTGCTCGGCGTTGTTTCCGGTAAAACCCGGCTCTATGGGCAAAGCCTATGCGGGTCATCGTGTGGAGCCGGTCGATGGGGAAGGGAACATCATGCCAGTTGGAGAGACTGGCGAGCTCGCCGCGCATCGCGATGATCCGGTGATGTTTCTGGGCTACTGGAATAAACCCGAGGCTACGCAAAGTAAGTTTCGCGGTGATTACTGGGGGCTGGGAGATCTCTGTTATCGTGATGAAGACGGGTATTTATGGTTTATCGGTCGTGATGATGATGTTATCTCTACTGCAGGCTATCGTGTCGGTCCGGGTGAAGTTGAAGATTCCCTGTTAAAGCATCCAGCTGTTGCACAATGTGCGGTGATTGGCGTGAAAGATGATCTGCGCGGTCAGGCT
>CALLLY010000025.1 GCA_938008205.1 uncultured Granulosicoccaceae bacterium | reverse complement strand
GGAGGCTAACAGGGACGCCGGGTCGGGTTCGTTGTCAGCGATTCTGCTGGTATAAACTACTGTTTTCATGTCGCGGATTCATGGCCAGGGGCTTTAGGAGCGTGTCCGAGAACCAGTATCTACTGCGGTCGCGATATTTTGGCCAGATATTTCGATTACTATCGTTAAAGAAGAATGACTATTCGCCTCTATCGATCAAAATATCTGACCTAAAATCTCACAACCTCGCTACGACCCTGGTTCTCGGGCAAGCTGCGAGTTATGGCGACTGATTCACGAAATTCTTGAGCCGAAGCGATTGCCGCTGGTGGTTCAGCAGGACAGGTCAGCTGACAGTCGGCCACCAGTCAATATCAGCTGGAAATGGCAACGCCATCAAATCCGGCAATGGCGTTGGGCACATTCCACTGGTCTGCCATACCAATGCAAACCAACCCGCTGGTCACGTTTGAAGGCGCATCTGTCACATTCCATCTGCGGCCGACAACCTGAATGGTTTTTAGTTGACCGCTATTATCTGGCACAAATCCTTTGGCGCGCAGTAAGCCACAGGTTTCACTGGCCAGCGCCGCGGCGAGTTGTTCGGCGTCTACTGCTTTAATTGCTGTCAGCGTTAACGTCTGAAAGTGAATCGTGTGATCAGCGTTGTGCGGTAACGTTGTCTTGTGCATCTGCGGTTGTTGGTCGAGCACGATCATGGTGGCGATGGCAGCATGGCTGGTGGAAACGATACGAGCTGAACTGTTAACGCCGGCGGCCAGAACTTCAACCTCAGCCAGTAACTCGGGGTCGATCAGGTCTGACTTATTCAACACGATGATGTCGGCGTCATGCAGTTGGCGTTCTATGGTGTCTGCAAGGTATTTATCGGTTGCATGTTGTTGCAGCGTGCTCGCATCTGCCAGTGTGACTATGCCGTGCAAGCGCATGGATCGAATTAAAGTAAGTGCTGCGCCAATTGCGCCGGGCAGGGCAACGCCACTGGATTCAATCACAATATGATCGGGTGGCTGTGGCATGGCTGTAGTATCCATAAGTGCGGCCTGCAGGTCGTTGCCATAGCTGCAACAGACACAGCCGCCGCTCAGGCTGATGACATCTCCGTCCTGGGATTCAATTAATGCTGCGTCAATTGCCAGGTCTCCGAAGTCGTTAACCAGGATCGCCAGTCGCATACCATTGGCATTGTGCAACAAGTGGTTAATTAACGTGGTTTTCCCTGCGCCCAGGTAACCACCGATAACGGTAACCGGTATCGGTTCATTGCGTTGTTGTTCAGGCATTGTGTGCTGCGAAAATTCTGCCGCCTTGTACCGTGCCCCATACTTTAATGTCTTTTAGAGCAAGCGGGTCACAGTCGGTCGGGTCTGACTCCAGTACCGCAAAGTCAGCGTGCTTACCGGCTTCAATGGAGCCGATCTCATCGTCTATGCCCAGTGTATATGCCGCACCAATAGTGATGGCATAGAGTGCTTCATTGACGGAGATTTTTTCATGCTCTCCCTGTGTTCTTCCCGAGCTTGTCAGTCGGTTTACAGCACACCACGCGGTAAACAGCGGGCCAAGTGGTGTTACCGGTGCGTCTGAATGGATGGCCAGTGGCACACCATTGTCCAGCGCGGTACGACAGGCATTCATACGCTCTGCGCGTTCCGGCCCTACGGTGAGTCGATAGTGTTCATCGCCCCAGTAGAAATGATGGTTGGCAAAGTGGTTAACACAAACGCCCAGCTTTGCCATGCGTCGGTACTGTGCAGCGTTAATCATTTGCCCGTGCTGAATGGTAAAGCGATGGTCAGGGTGTGGGTGTTTTCGTAAGGCTTCCTGCAGAATATCGAGGGTTAGATCAGTGGCTTCGTCGCCATTGGTATGGGTGTGAACCTGAATGTTGGCAGCCAGCGCTTTTTCAAATATCTCTCGCATCTGCTCCGGTGCGATGTACCATAGTCCGTTCTCAGCACCGTTGTAGTAGCCCGGCCATTTCACTCTTGCAGAAAACCCCTGAATACTGCCGTCTGCAACCACTTTTATTCGCCCGAGTCTGAAGCGATCCGTTGATAGTGGTGCCAGTCTCAGTACCTGATCAATGAGTTCCTGCGGTGTCACGCCATGGTGAAAACGCAGTGGAATAATGCGTGCCGGAAAATCCTCTTTGGCAGTTACTTCCAGACCGATATCGACCACGTCCTGCTCTAAACGGGCTGCCAGGTCTGTGGCGGTAGTGACCCCGGTTCTCACGCATAGCCGTGCAAAATCTACCAGTCCCTGTTCGTCAAAATCAAACAGATTCTGATCGAAACCCGCGTGTTGTCCAACTGGCATCATGACGTCGGGGCCTTTAAGCTCACCGGTAGGCAGGCCATCTTCGCCTAATGGCACGCCATTGTGCTCAATGCCGGTGCGCAGATAGTCTGCCAGCTCCAGTGCTTTACTATTCACATTCATGATATGCCCGGACGCATGCATGATGGCAATGGGGCGGTCGGTGGATACCTGATCGAGGTGGTGCCGGGTAATGGTTTTATCGTTGTAGTAGATCGGGTCTATCGCCCAGCCGGTC